>NZ_JBFTNE010000043.1:0-64171 GCF_056397325.1 Cupriavidus sp. 05N39 | reverse complement strand
ACCACCAGCGACGTCATATTGACGATACGCCGCACCGTCGCCGACGGCGTCAGGATGTGCACCGGCGCCTTGACCCCGAGCAGGATCGGTCCGATCGCCACATTGTTGCCCGCCGCGACCTTGAGAAGGTTGTAGGCGATGTTGGCCGCATCGATGTTCGGGCACACCAGCAGGTTGGCTTCGCCCTTGAGCGCGCCGTCCGGCACCAGCGTGTCGCGCAGCTTCGGGTCGAGGGCGCAATCGCCGTGCATCTCGCCATCCACCTCGAGTTCCGGCGCGCGTTCGCGCAGGATCGCCAGCGTTTCGCGCATCTTCTGCGCCGACGGCGCTTCGGACGAGCCGAAGTTCGAGTGCGACACCAGCGCCACCTTGGGCACGATGCCGAAGCGCTTGAGCTCTTCGGCGGCCATCAGCGTGATCTCGGCCAGCTGGTGGGCGGTCGGGTCGATATTGACGTGCGTGTCGACCAGGAAGATCTGGCGGCCCGGCAGCACCAGCCCGTTCATCGCCGCGTACACCTCCTTGGTGCCGCCCAGGATCTGGTCGATGTAGCGCAGGTGGGCGGCGGTGGTGCTGACCGTGCCGCAGATCATGCCGTCGGCCTCGCCCTGCTTGACCAGCATGGCGCCGATCAGCGTGGTGCGGCGGCGCATTTCCAGCTTGGCGTACTGCTGGGTGACGCCCTGGCGGGCCATCATCTTGAAGTACGCCTCGGAGTAGTCGCGGAAGCGCGCGTCGTGTTCCGGGTTGACCACGGTGAAGTCGATGCCGCCGCGCAGACGCAGGCCGAAGCGCTCGATGCGGTGGGCGATCACGGCCGGGCGGCCGATCAGGATCGGGTTGGCCAGCTTTTCATCGACGATCACCTGCACCGCGCGCAGCACGCGCTCTTCTTCGCCCTCGGCGAAGACGATGCGCTTCTTCTCCATGTCGACCTGGCGGGCAGCCGCGTAGATCGGCTTCATCAGCGTGCCCGAGTGGTACACGAACTGCTGCAGCTGCAGGCGGTACGCGTCCATGTCCTTGATCGGGCGCGCGGCCACGCCGGACTGCATGGCGGCCTCGGCCACCGCCGGCGCRATCTTGACGATCAGGCGCGGGTCGAAGGGCTTGGGAATCAGATACTCGGGGCCGAACGACAGGTCCTGGATGCCGTAGGCGGTGGCGACGATGTCGCTCTGCTCCTGGCGCGCCAGYTCCGCGATCGCATGCGCCGCGGCGACTTCCATCTCACGCGTGATGGTGGTCGCGCCGCAATCCAGCGCGCCGCGGAAGATGAAGGGRAAGCACAGGACGTTGTTGACCTGGTTCGGGTAGTCGGTACGGCCGGTGGCGATCACCGCRTCCGGGCGCACTTCCTTGACCAGCTCCGGCAGGATTTCCGGGTTGGGGTTGGCCAGGGCCAGCACCAGCGGCTTGTCGGCCATGCGCTGGACCATGTCCTGCTTGAGCACGCCGGCGGCGGACAAGCCCAGGAAGATRTCGGCGCCGTCGATCACTTCGGCCAGCTTGCGCTTGTCGGTCTTTTGCGAGAAACGGGCCTTTTCCGGGTCCATCAGCTCGGTGCGGCCTTCGTAGACCACGCCGGCCAGGTCGGTCACCCAGATGTTTTCGAGCTTCATGCCCAGGTCGAGCAGCAGGTCCAGGCACGCCAGCGCCGCGGCGCCCGCGCCGGAAGCCACCAGCTTGACCTTGTCGATGTCCTTGCCGACCACCTTGAGGCCGTTGACGACGGCCGCGCCGACCACGATGGCGGTGCCATGCTGGTCATCGTGGAAGACGGGAATCTTCATGCGTTCGCGCAGCTTGCGCTCGACGTAGCCTTCCATGACCGGCTTGGAAGCCGCCGGACCGATGTCGCCCAGGCCCAGCACGGCGGTGCCGTTGGTGATCACGCCGACCAGGTTGCCGCGCGCGGTGTAGCGGAAGGAATTGGCCGGATCGACCACGATTTCCTCGCACGCGGCGGCCACGCCCGGCGAGTAGGCCAGCGCCAGGTCACGCTGGTTGGACAGCGGCTTGGTCGGCGTGACCGAAATCTTGCCGCGTGTCGGAAATTCATGATATTCCAGGGCGGCCTTGCGCAGTGATTCGCGGCTTTGGTCAGGTGTGCCATCCGGCTTTGCTTCGATATTTTCGGGTGTGGTGGTCATGATTTGCAGTACGAGATTGGCAAGCCAATCGTGCTTCGAGCTGGATTAACGGAATGCTGTGATTCCATCAATCTCCGGGAGTGTCGGCTTCGGTTTCGCGAGCGATATTCCGGCATGTTCATGCCGAAAAAACGCGGCGTATCGGGAGCGATACAAACCGCCGCAACCGCGGTTGGCATGGCCTGATCACCATGAGAATGATCGCGCGGAGAGTATCGGACCAAGCGTAGCCGTGCCCCAGGCTGCCGTACAGTATCAGAGCGCGCCTAATTTACCGTATCAGCGAAGTGCGGGCGAAATCAGGAGGAGACGGGAATATAACCATGGCCGGGATTTGAAATAATCTCAACCCGCCTTGAATTCGATCGAGGCATGGCGCGAATGCCGGGGCTAGCCGGCCGGCCTCGGTTCCCGTTGTGCCGGCGGCGCAAGTCCCCGGCGCTCGATCGGCGTCGAGAAGACAATGGAAGTCCTTGTCTCGCCGAACCCGTTGATCTCGGAGAGGAACAACTCCAGGTCCTCCAGGTCGGTGGCCACCACGGATAGCATGTAGGAATCGTTGCCGCTGACATGATGGCATTCCAGTACGCGCGGCGAGTCGCGGAGTTTGTCCAGCAACGCCTGCTTGCCCGGCTGAGGCACATTGATTCCCACGATGGCGCGCACGCTGTAGCCCACGGCCTTCGGGTCGATGTCCGCATGGAATCCTCGCACCACGCCGGCCTCTTCCAGGCGGCGCAGGCGCTCCAGCGTAGCGGGGATGGACAAGCCCGTGGCTGCGGCCAGTACCTTGAGCGGTTGCCGCCCATCGGCCTGGATGGACTGGATCAGGCGCCATGCCTTGTCATCGAGTTCAAGCATAGGGTTTCCGTACTTTGGCCGGGCAGCTTAAAAAATCGAAAGCTCGTCTGCCGAACCACGGAATTTACACGATTCATTTGCCGGGGAGAACTGGATACCATGGGCGCATGGATTCGACGACACTTCTCCTCTTCCTCAAGGCGGCCCTGGTCGGGATTTCGATCGCGGCGCCGGTCGGCCCCATCGGGCTCCTGACGATTCAGCGCACGCTTGAGCGCGGCATGGCAGTGGGACTGGCCACCGGCATGGGAGCCGCGCTGGCGGACTCCGTGTATGGCGCGATCGGCGCCTTCGGGGTCAGCTGGATCATCCACGCGCTTGCCGCCGCGCGCATGCCCCTGGCGCTGGGCGGCGGCGCCTTGTTGCTCTGGCTGGCCTGGCGTACCTGGCGCGCGCCGCTGGCGGCATCGGCGGCGTCCGTGCCCGGCGGCTCGGATCTGCTGCGTTGTCTCGCCGGCACCTTTGTCCTGACGCTGTCCAATCCCGCCACCATCCTGTCGTTTGTCGCCGTGTTCGGCGCCCTGAGCGGCGGTGCCCTCGGCCCGGTTTCTCCCGTTCCCATGATCCTGGGGGTATTTGCCGGGTCATCGCTCTGGTGGCTCGCGCTTTCCCTGGTGGTCGCACGGGGCCGCCATCTGTTCACGCCCGCCTGGCGCCAGCGCATCAACGCGGTCTCGGCGCTCGTGCTGGCCGCGTTTGCGATGTGGCAGTGGATTTCGGTTGTGGGAACGTGATATGGAAACCTGCCCGATCAATGATCGGAGCTTGTCGACTTGCTACCGGCGTCGCTCAAAAGGCAACCGGCAACTTTCGCAACCCTTCAGGAACATGCCGGGCGCTTCCCTGTCTATGAATTGCGTTCAGTTACAATGCTGTAGTGCACCATCGCCTCGCAACAGGCCATTTCAGGCCATTTGCACGCTGCGGGCGAGCACTGCGCCATCTCCGTTTACCCCCAATTCATGCGATCCCTGCTGCTCCTGCTGACCGTTCTGTGCTTGTCTCTGCTGTCCTTCGGGGCAGCGGCGGGTTCGCACGCCGGTGCGGCGGGGGCTGCATTCGAGTCTGCCCAGGCCGAGCGGCTTGACCCGCTCGACCGCGTGATCCTGGAATCCACGCTCGCCCGCACCCTCGACGAACTGGACGGCGGTGCCGACCTGGAACGCGTTGTGGCGCCGGGCGACGATGGGCTGCCGGGTGAATCGGCCGCGGAGGTGCTGGCGGAGGACGACAACCCGCCCGGCTACTGCGAAATCTGGTCCGCCGACCTGCTCGACCCGCTCGACATGCTCGACGAGATCGAGGAATCCAGCGCGCTCTTCGCGCTGCCGACCGTACGCGTCTCGCTGCCGCCCAACGAGATCGCGCAACAGCTCCCGGCGCGCCCGGAGCCTTTGCCCGCGGCCTTCTTCAAGCCGCCCATTTCCCTGATCTGACAGCCCTGGCAACCCCGGCGCGCCATTGGCGTGCCCGGGCTGCGTTCCCATTGCCTGGGCGCCTGGGCCCGATCGCGTCCGCGATCGCTGGCTGACCGTTGGCGCGCGCTTCTTGCGCGCGCCGGCGGCGGGCGCGCAGCCGTTTCGCCTGCCCCCATTTGTCATGCAGATCAAACAGATCACTATGTATTCCATGGTGGCGTTGCTGTCGCTCGGAGCCTTGCCGGCTCTCGCGGCGGAAACGTTCACCTTGCCGCAACTGCTGTCCCTTTCGCAGTCCACCAACAAAGGCGTCGAAGCGGCGCAGGCAGGCGTGGATGCCGCCAGTGCCGCCGTGACCAGCGCGCGCGCCTATCCCAATCCGCAGGTGGAGGTGCTGTACGGCCGCCTGTCGCCGCGTACCTCCGGTGTGACCGGTGGCGCCGCGCCGACCATGGCCATCACCCAGAAGCTGGACTATCCGCAGCAGCGCAAACTGCGCGCCGAGATCGCCGGGCGCGGCCTGGAGGCGACCGAAGCTGGCCGCCAGGCGTTCCGGGCGGATCTGGCGGCGCGCGTCAAGACCTCGTATTTCGACGTATTGCGGCGCGAGATGGAACTGGCCGCGGCCAAGGAAGACCTGACCATGATGCGGCAGATCCAGGACCGCGCCCGCCTGCGGGTGGAGGTTGGCGAAGCGCCGCGCTATGAGCTGATCAAGGCCGACACCGAACTGCTCGGCGCGCAAAAGACGCTGCAGAGCGCCCAGTTGCGGGTCAACCAGGCCAAGGCCGCGCTGCGCCAGCAGGTGGGCGGCGCCTTGCCGGCGGCCTATTCGCTGGCCGGCAGCCTGAACCAGGCGCCGGCGCTGCCGGCCCTGCCGGTGCTGCGCGATACGTTGACCGGAACCAACGCCGAACTGACCCAGCGCCGCCTGGAAGCCGACCGGGCCAGCCTGGCGGTGGACTACCAGCGCTCGCTGAGGCTGCCGGAACTGGCGGTGCGCGCCAGCGCCGAGCGCCAGCCCGACAACACGGTCTCGCAGGTCGGCCTGGTCCTCACCATCCCGCTGTGGGACCGCCGCAGCGGCCCGGTGGGCGAGGCCACCGCGCAGGCGATCCAGGCCCGCTCGGCGCTGGAGGCGCGCGAGTTCGAGCTTGCGCAGGAGCTGGAGTCGGCCTACCGRCAATACGAGATCACGCAGGCGCAGGTGAGCGCGCTGGAAGGCGGCATCGTGCGCCAGGCCGAGTCCGCGCTCTCGGTGGCCGAGTCGGCCTATCGCTTTGGCGAGCGCGGCATCCTGGATTACCTCGATGCCCAGCGCGTGCTGCGCGGCGCGCGCAGCGACCTGATCGCCGCGCAGTACGAATTGCAGGCGGCCACCATCCAGATCGAGAAGCTGCTGTCGAGCGTGCCCGGGCAATCCGGGGCACCCACGGCTCCCTTCGCTCCTTCGGCACCTACGGAAACCCAATAAGCATGCGTCCCCATTTTCTTCTTTCCCTGACGGCAACCGCAGTCCTGCTGTTTTCCCTGGCAGGCTGCTCCGACGAACCCGCGCCCGCCACCGAAGCGCCCAAGCAGCCGCCCGGCGTGGTCAAGCCGGAAGGCACCCTGCAGGCATCGCTCAAAGTGGCGCCGGTCGCCACCAGCGCCTTCAGCGAAGTGCTGCGCGTGTCCGGGCGCATCGATTTCGACGAACAGCGCGTGGCCCGCATCGGCGCCAGCGTGACCGGCCGCGTGACGGATCTCTACGGCATCCTGGGCCAGGAGGTCAAGGCGGGGCAGGTGCTCGCCCGCCTGCATAGCAGCGAACTGGGCGCGGCCCAGATGGCCTTTCTGAAGGCCGAGGCCCAGACCGAGCTGCAGGTCCGCAACGCCGAGCGCGCGCGCCAGTTGTTCGCCGCCGACGTGATCGGCCGCGGCGRGCTGCAGCGGCGCGAGAGCGAACTGGCAATCTCGTCGGCCGAGATGCGGGCCTATCGCGACCAGCTTCGCGTGCTTGGCATGTCGCCCGCCGCCGTGGCGCAACTCGCCAAGAGCGGCAGCATCGATTCCTATTCGCCGGTGTTCTCCAGCATCAGCGGCACCGTGGTGGAGCGCAACGTGGCGCAAGGCCAGGTGGTGCAGCCTGCCGACGCGCTCTACACCGTGGCCGACCTGTCGCGCGTATGGGTGGTGGCGGAGGTGCCGGAGCAGCAGGCGGCGCTGGTGGCCGAAGGCCAGAGCGTGGATATCGAGGTGCCGTCGCTGGGCAATGGCGCTGGCCAGAAGCAGATCACCGGCAAGCTCATCTACGTGGGCCGTACCGTGAATCCGCAAACGCGCACCGTGCTGGTCCGCACCGAACTGGAGAACCGCGAAGGACGCCTGAAGCCGGCCATGCTGGCCAGCATGCTGATTGCCAGCGCGCCGTCCGAGCAACTGGTGATCCCCGAATCCGCCATCGTGCGCGACGGCAACGACGAGCTGGTGTACGTGGAGCAGGCCGGTGGCCTGTACCGCCTGACCAAGGTCAAGCTGGGCGCCGAGAGCGACGGCATGCGCGTGGTGCAGGGCGGCGTGAAACCGGGCGACCGCATCGTGGTGGACGGCGCCTTCCATCTGGACAACGAGCGCAAACGCCTGGAACAGGGTTAATCGATCATGATGAAAGCCCTTGTGGAAGCCGCTATCAAGCAGCGGCTGGTGGTCTGCGTGCTGGCCGTTGTGCTGTTCTTCTTCGGCCTGCGCGCGGCGACCAAACTGTCGGTGGATGCCTTCCCCGATGTCACCAACGTACAGGTGCAGATCGCCACCGAAGCCACCGGCCGTTCGCCGGAGGAGGTCGAGCGCTTTGTCACCGTGCCGGTGGAAATGGCGATGACCGGGCTGCCCGGCCTGGAAGAGATGCGCTCGCTCAACAAGGCGGGCCTGTCGCTGATCACGCTGGTCTTCACCGATGCGACGGATGTCTACTTCGCCCGCCAGCTGGTGATGGAGCGCCTGATCGAAGTGGCCGGCCGCATGCCCGAGGGCGTGACGCCGGTGCTCGGTCCGGTCTCCACCGGCCTGGGCGAGGTCTACCAGTACACGCTGGACCGCACCGACGACGGCAACCGCGCGTTGACGCCCGAGGAGTTGTCCGAGCGCCGCATCGCGCAGGACTGGGTGGTGCGCCCGCTGCTGCGCTCGATTCCCGGCGTGGCGGAAATCAACTCGCAGGGCGGCTTCGTCAAGCAGTACCAGGTGCTGGTCAACCCGGACCGCATGCGCCACTATCAGGTCACGCTGCAGCAGGTCTACCAGTCGCTCGCGCGCAATAACGCCAACTCCGGCGGCGGCGTGCTGCCGCACTATGCCGAGCAATACCTGATCCGCGGCGTGGGCCTGGCCCGCGGCGTGGACGATATCGGCAGCATCGTGCTCAAGGAGATCTCGGGCACGCCGGTCTATGTGCGCGACGTGGCCAACGTGACCATCGGCCACGAGGTGCGGCAGGGCGCGCTGGTCAAGAACGGCGAGACCGAATCGGTCGGCGGCATCGTCATGATGATGCGCGGCGGCAACGCCAAGGAAGTGGTCAGCCGCGTCAAGGCCCGCGTGGCCGAGATCAACGAGCGCGGCATGCTGCCGGGCAAGCTGCAGATCGTGCCGTACTACGACCGCAGCGAGCTGGTGGATTCGGCGCTGTGGACAGTCACCAAGGTGCTGCTCGAAGGCGTGGTGCTGGTGGTGATCGTGCTGTTCCTGTTCCTGGGGGATGTGCGCTCGTCCGTCATCGTGCTGGCCACGCTGGTGCTGACGCCGCTGATGACCTTCATGGTGATGAACCAGGTGGGCTTGTCGGCTAACCTGATGTCGCTGGGGGGGCTGGCCATCGCCATCGGCTTGATGGTGGACGGCTCGGTGGTGGTGGTGGAGAACGCGTTCGAGCGGCTCGGCCATCGTGACAAGAGCGGCATGACCAAGACCGAGATCCTGGTCAAGGCGGTGCAGGAAGTGGCCACGCCGGTGATCGTCGGCGTGGGCATCATCATCCTGGTGTTCCTGCCGCTGATGACGCTGACCGGCATGGAAGGCAAGATGTTCGCGCCGCTGGCGTTCACCATCTCGATTGCGCTGGCGATTTCGCTGTTCCTGTCGCTGACGCTCTCGCCGGTGTTGTCGTCCTACCTGCTCAAGGGCGGTGCGGAGCACGATACCTGGCTGATTGCCTTCATGAAGCGCCACTACCTGCGCATGCTGCACTGGGCGCTGAACAATAGCCGCAAGACCGTGATTGGCGCGGTGATGGCATTCATGGCCACCGTCGCCATCGTGCCGCTGCTGGGCACGTCCTTTATCCCCGAGATGAAGGAAGGCTCGATCGTGCCCGCATTGGACCGCGTGCCCAATATCTCGCTGGAGGAGTCGGTCAAGCTGGAGATGGAGGCCAACAAGCTGGTGCTGTCGGTGCCGGGCGTGAAGTCGGTGGTGTCCGGCGTGGGCCGTGGCGAAAGCCCGGCCGACCCGCAGGGCCAGAACGAATCCACGCCCATCGCCAGCCTGAAGGACCGCGACGAGTGGCCCGACGGCTGGACCCAGGACGATATCGCCAACGCCATCCGCGAGAAGCTCAAGGCCATCCCCGGCGTGCAGATCGTGATGGCGCAGCCGATTTCCGACCGCGTCGACGAGATGGTCAGCGGCGTGCGTTCGGACGTGGCGGTGAAGGTGTTCGGCGATGACCTCGACAAGCTGCGCGAGCTGGCTGGCGAGATCGCCCGCGTGGCGGGCGGCATCCAGGGCTCGCAGGATATCCGCATCGAGCGCATCTCCGGGCAGCAGTACCTGTCGATCGAGATCGACCGCCAGGCCATTGCGCGCTACGGGCTCAATGCCTCGGACATCCACGACATCATCGAGATCGCCATCGGCGGCAAGCGCGCCACGGACATCTTCGAAGGCGAGCGCCGCTTTGCCGCGGCGGTGCGCCTGCCGGAAGAGTTCCGCGACAACGTGCAGGCCATCCGCCAACTGCTGGTGGCCACGCCCAACGGCGCCCAGGTGCCGCTGCAAAGCGTGGCGAAGATCGAAGTCACCGACGGCCCCGCGCAGATCAGCCGCGAAATGGCCAAGCGCCGCGTGGTGGTGATGATCAACGTGAAGGACCGCGACCTCGGCGGCTTCGTCGCCGAGCTGCAGCAGGCGGCGGACAGCAAGGTCAAGTTGCCGGAAGGCTACTACCTGGAGTGGGGCGGGCAGTTCCAGAACATGGAACGCGCCATGGGCCACCTGAAGATCATCGTGCCGGTGACCATCGCCGCGATCTTCTTCCTGCTGTTCCTGCTGTTCAACTCCGTGCGCTTTGCCACGCTGATCATCACCGTGCTGCCGTTTGCTTCCATCGGCGGCATCATCGGCCTGTTCATCACCGGCGAGTACCTGTCGGTGCCGGCCTCGGTGGGCTTTATCGCGCTGTGGGGCATGGCGGTGCTCAACGGGGTGGTGCTGGTGTCGTATATCCGCACGCTGCGCGATTCCGGACTGTCGCTGGACCAGGCGGTGATCCAGGGCGCGACCCAGCGATTCCGGCCGGTGATGATGACGGCCACCATCGCCATGCTGGGTCTGGTGCCCTTCCTGTTCTCCACTGGCCCGGGCTCCGAAGTGCAGCGTCCGCTGGCGGTGGTCGTGATCGGCGGGCTGATCACGTCGACCCTGCTGACGCTGGTGATGGTGCCTACGCTGTACCGCTGGTTCGATAACCGGAAGCCGGACCCGATGAAGGATGTGCCGGTGTAGTACAGGCACATCGCACAGTCAGGCAACGCCTCACGCGGTTTCGGTGGGGCGTTTTTCTTTGGGGCAAGCCGGCGCGCTAACGCATGACCCCGTCCATTCGATATCATGTGCGCTGCCGCGGACCAACGCGCAAAGCACGGCATGGCGTCGCACCGGGGCGGCGGGGCGCCGAAGCCTTTTACCGTAACGCCTCCAGGGAATCACGTGTCAGGGCCAGCATCAGCACAGATTGCGGAAGAATTCGAAGCCAGTGTGGAGGCAGCGCCGCCGGAAGTGCACGTCCGCCTCGACGGGCGCGTACTTCCGGAAGCCTGCGAACTCTGGCGCGCGGCGCTGGCGCCGCTCTTCGACGTCAGGATTGGCGCCGCGCAGGGCGCCTTCTCGGGTGAGTTGATGGCGTTGCATCTGGGCGACAGCCTGATCGCGCGCTGCGCCGGCTCCGTGGAGCATCGCTTCAAGCGCGGCATCGTCGAGATCCGGCGCAGCAATATCGACCACATCCTGATTCAGCTCTATGCCGCGGGCGGCGTTCAGGGCGAGTATGGCAACCGGGCGCTCAATGCTGGCGTGGGTTCGATCAGCGTGCTCGACCTGGGGCGGACGCTGGATAGCTGGACACCGCCGTTTGCCAATATCACCCTTACCGTGCCGCGCGATCGCCTTCCCGCGTCGCTGCGGAGCTGGAACCTGCACGGTACGGTGCTGGACGCCGGCCAGGGATCGGCGCGGCTGCTGGCGTCGCACCTGTCGCAACTCCTGCTGGCTGGCGACGCGCTGACAGGCGAGGAGAGGGCGGCATCGGTCACCGCGGCGCTGATCATGCTGGAGGGCAGTGGCGCCAGGCTTCGCGATAGCGAGCCCGACGTGCAAAAGGCGGCACGCCGCAGCATGCGCAAGCTGGTGCAGCGCTATATCGAAGAACACCTGACCGCGGAAGCGCTCTCGCCGGAACAGGTCGCCGGCGCTTTCCGCCTGTCGCGAGCCAGCCTCTACCGCCTGTTCGACGCCGACGGCGGCGTGAACGCCTACATCCAGGGCCGGAGGCTGGATCGCTGTTTCGATGAACTTGCCCGATCCAAGGGCAGCGGGCTCAGCATCGCCGAGCTGGCATATCGTTACGCCTATTCGAATGAGAGCACCTTCAGCCGTGCCTTCCGCCGCCGCTTCAGCCTGAGTCCGCGGGAGGTGCGCGCGCTCGCGGAGCATCCGCGCAACAGCTGGCCAGCGGCGCCGGCCGACGCAAGCGAAGCGACCACCATCAACAAATGGCTGGAGAGCCTGCGGGGCGAATTCACTGCCACCGGCAGCGGCGCCTGACGGTATCGGGGGCCGTCCGATGCCTGGCCCGGATGCCGCCTGGCGGCAAGGGCTCAGTCCTCGACTTCGATGACCTGCCCGCCGCACTGTATGTAGCACGCCTGGTAAGCGCTGTCGCAGCTGTAGGTCGATGCGTAGCTGGAGCAGTAAGCCTGCCGCTTGGTGCATTGCTCCTTGCCCTTGTCATTCGCGGAGGCGGCAAGGCAGGTGGCAAGGGTGTTGGCGCGCCGTGTTTCGCAGGCCTGCTCCTTGACGGCTGCGACCTGTTCCTTGCCGGTGATGCAGATCTRCTTGTTGGTTTCGCAGGTCGTCACGCATTGACGGCCCGCATCGGATTTTGGGGGGACGTACTTGTAGGATGTACATCCTGCCGCCAGGACTGCCAGGAGGAAGCCGCACAGGCTTCGGTATGGTCGTTGCATTTCCATCATCGGGAGCGCGCCACGGGGCGCCGGTGCATCGCGCCTGCCCGGCGCAAGTTCCCGGCTGGCGTTTCGGCGCCTGGAGCGCCCCGGCGCTTCTTCGGGGACCCCAGGCAGCCGTGGTTTTCAAACGAGGCAAAGCAGCGTGACTCCGGCCGTGAAAACCGCTCAGCGCACCTTGGGCTTGCCATACCGGATCGGCACATCGACCCCCGCCGCCGGCGGAAGCAGCGTCTTGAGCTGCTCCCTGGCAGCCGCCGCATCCTGGAAGGAAGCGAACGTCAGTTTGCTGATATTCATGTGATCGAAGTACTGGATGCCGGTGGCTGAGCGGCTTAGCTTGCCGACTTTCTGCTGGACTTCCTGGGTTGATACTTGCGAAACAATCACCTCGTTGTGGCTCTCGCCGACAACGCCCCGGTCGTTCACGACCAGCGTCACCGGGCTCCCCATGGCGCCCGCGCTCTTTGCCGTGGCCGAAGCCGGCAGCGTCTGGAACGACTGGCTGCCAAGACGAACGGCCGTCGTGCCCGCAAGGCTCTTCAATTCCGCGGGTGAAAGCTGCTGCCCGGCCACATAGGCCGACGCGCCCGCGTGGCACAGCGTGGCGGCGAGCGCCGCGGCGCCGCACAGCAAGACCCTGAGGGACAAGTTCTTTTTCATCATCATTCTCCTCGCCCCGTTATTTCGCGGCAATCACACGGTACTCAACAGCCAGGGGCTTGCTGAGCTTGACGCTGGCACCATCGGCTTCCGGCAGAAAGCTGCTGCATGCGCCGGGCGCGGCGGGGGCTGGCATCGCGCTGACTGCATACACCTCCCAATTTCCGGCGGCGTTCTCGCCATGGAATGCATAGCTGCCCAGCCCGTAGCTTTTCACTTCCGGCACGCCTGTGCTGTAGTAGCTGTTGTAGGGAACGGCGAGTGCGGAAATGGTCCCCGAGGGGGATTTGACAAAGATGCCAACGCTGCCGACGCAGATGGAGCCGCTCAGTCTCAGCTGCAGGGCATCCACCTTGTCATTGCCGCCGACCGTGAACTGCCCCAGCTTCTGGACCGAACCGTACTTGAGCTGCGCGCTATCCGCGAACGCCTTGGTGAAGCCGCCAATTTCCAGGGTTGCCGGCTTGTAGGCGCTGTATGCCTTCGCCAGCCTGACGGCGGCCGCGGCATCCGCCAGGCCGAAGCCGTACCAGTTCGAGTAGTAGTTGCCCGCGGCATTCTTTTGCCAGCCCAGATCCAGCCGCGCAGTCTGGCTGCCATCGACGAGGCTGGCATCATCACTGGCGGTAAATGTCCCCTGCTTCAGGTCAAGCCGGAAATTCCGGTTGTCGCGCGAGCCATAATTCGGATCGATTCTCCTGGCGGTCACGCGAAGAATCTCGCGGACGTCTCGCCACGTCAGGTTCGGATTTGCCGCCAGCATCAGCGAAACCACCCCCGAGATGGTCGGGGTGGCGGCCGAAGTGCCATTCATGCTGGAATAGTCGCAGTTCGGGTTATCTTTCTTGTTGGTCGCGGTGCCGCCAATGGTGAATGCATTGGCTAGTTCCAGGTAGTTGCGGCTATATCCTTTCGCGCAACTGGTCAGGTCGGTCGAGTAGATCGTCGGCCCGGAGCCGCCTTCTCCGTACTGCCCCTTCTCCCCATATTCACCACCGAGCCCGGTGATCCAGTTGACCGCTCCGGCGTTGGAGTAACTCGATTTGATGCCCTTGGCGTTGGCCGCGCCTACCAGGATGACGCCAGGCTCAAGCGCTTCCGTGTCGTTCGCGGGATTTTCGCAACTGAGGACGCCGCTTATCCCGTCGATATCGGGGCAAGACCTGGGTGTGTCGCCCCGGATGGCGTGGTACTCATTGCCCGATGCCTTCACCATGACCAGGCCCTTGCCGCTTCTCAGGTTCGGGAAGGCCCGGATGACGGCACTGGTCCCGGCTGCGGTGTCGTACTCGTCCGGCACCTCTGGATTCCCGCCATATGAGGCATTGATGATATGGGCATTCCGGGACCAGTCGGCGCCGCCGTAGGCCTGCAGGATGTCGGCACCCGCGGTGCCGATGAAGCGCGCGCCGCCCAGGGTGGCGCGGGGCGCGATGCCAATCACGCCCTTGCCGTTCTGCGCCGCGCTGATGATGCCGGCGACATGGGTGCCATGCGCGTCCGCGATGTTCATCGGGATATTGGCGGGCGTGGGGTTGCTGGTGCCGTCGTCAAAGTTGTAAGTCATCGACTTGTTCACATTGGCGACCAGGTCCTCATTGTTGATATCGACGCCATCGTCGAGAACCAGGACATTGACGCCCTGGCCCTTGATGCCCGCGGCATGCGCTTCTTCCACATTGAGGTCGGTGACGCCATCCGCCGTATCCGGGAATGACTTGAAGTAGCTGGTGGCCTGCCTGAGCGCCCATTGGTAGATGTACAGCGGCTCCGTGACCCCGGTCTGACAGGCAAACTTCGCATCGACACCGGTTTYGGTACAGCTCGACGCCAGGGGCACGGGTGTGGGCGCGGGCGCGGGCGTGGGCGCGGGCGTGGGCGCGCCGGGCGTCTGGGCGCTCGCAGCCGGGGTCTCCGGGTTGTCGCCCCCGCACGCCGCGAGCGCGGCGGCCGCCAGAAGCGTCAGCGATATCAGTTTCGTTCTTCTTTTCAGCATGAGATTACCCGCTCTAAAAATTGAGTTTTCACTACGCCATGACTGGTGCCGGGCGAATACCGCAGGAACTGCATGGTGTCGGCCAGCCGCGGCGATGCGATTGCGCGGACGCTGCCCGCCGCCATGCGGCGCTATGGACGAACGCCGAAGACGCGACCGGGCCGGCGCATGGAATTGCGCCGGACGCAAGCCGCGCTGCCTGGTTGCTATCGAGGGCCTTTTTTGGAATGGCCTGGTCGTGCGCGGCCTGCTGGTGGCAAGGGTGTCGTGCCCGCCATCGAAGGTCGCTTGCCAGTCAGGCCCGGGGCCGCGCTCTTTCTCTAGAGGGCTGGCGCGTACCTCGAACCGGCGCCAATTTTTGCAGAGTTATCGTTTCGGCACTTGACGCTGCGTCTCACAAAAACTGACGTTTCGTCTCACGTGGGGGTGTCGCGGGCGCTGGCAGGCAAGCATCGCCGGCACGGGACCCGGCGGGGCATGCGCGAGGGGTGCGCTCCGCCCCTGTCCGCTATGTCAGGAAGGGAACTTGCGCGGTATGGCGATAGGTTGATGCAGATGAAGCCAGAGGTGAGCCGAATCACCCGCCGCCGCGAAACACACGATACGAACCATCGACCTCCGGATCGTATTGATCGGCGCACCACTTCCAGACGTTGCCCAGCGTGTCGTAACGTCCCCGGTCATTGGGCCGCTTCCGACCGGCCTCTTGCGTGTTGCATCCGGTGTTTTCTCCATACCAGGCTATATCGGCGAGTTTTCCCCATGGTCTGGAAGGCTGGAAGTCTTTGGCAGGAGGTTGCAATACCGGACGGCATCAATCCATGATACGTTCTCCACCGGACATTGCGCGGCGGCATACGCCAATGGCCATTGGCACTGGCCCGGCACGTCCAGCGAACGCCTATCCGGCACCTTGTCGGCCGGGCTGAATTTATTGCACTTCTCTATCCCCAATATCATGAAACAAAAGCCCAAAGGGCAAAGCCCGCTGAAGCGGCATATCGCGGCAGGTTCGATCGTATTCGCAACGCTATTGGCAGGATGCGCCGCCCAGCCACCCGTGAGCGCCGTGCCCAACCCAGGCCCGCAAGGCAGCCGTGGCACGCCGGAGGGCTGCCAGGCCGACAAGCTTGCCGATGACGCGCTGATCGGCAAGAGCGAGGCCGATGCCGTCGCACTGCTCAAGGGCTGTGCCTGGCGATTTGGCGAACGCGAAGGCCAGCATCTGCCCGGCACCATGGACTACAACCCCCAGCGCCGCACGCTGGACGTCAAGGACGGCAAAGTGACCGCGGTACGCCGGGGGTGATCGGCCAGGCCGGACTGCGGCAGTGTAGTATCCCGGCGGCCCGTAAGGCGGACGCAGCAAGCTGTCGTTTCGTGGCCCAGGTTTCGTAGCCCAATTCAACAGTGTCATCGCCGATGCGTATCGAACAAGCCCGATCAGACGACGTGCAGGCGGTTGCTTCAGTCTTGCAAGAGGCGGCGCAGTGGCTTGCCAACACAGGCCGGCCACTATGGATGCCTTCCGACGTGAGCATCGAGCGTGTGCTTTGTGATACCGCGGCAGGGAACTTCTATGCGGCGCGCGACGGCGATGACATCATCGGCGTCATGCGGTTCGAACTGGAAGACCCGTTCTATTGGCCGGAGGTCGAGCCCGGTACATCCGCCTTCGTGCACAAGCTGGCGGTTCGCCGCTCGTGGGCCAGGCAGGGTGTCTCCACCGCGCTGCTAGCCTTCGCCYGAGAACGCGCACGTAGTCTCGGGCGCCGGCATCTCCGGCTGGATTGTGTCGCTGACAGGCTGGCGCTGCGAACGCTCTACGAGCGTTTCGGCTTTGGGCTGCACAGCTGCGTGCAGAAAGGCGCAGGGTCCGTTGCCCGTTACGAACTGGCGGTCACGGACTGAATGGGCTGAATGGACTGCCGTCCTTCAGCGTCGGCAGCAGTCATCCGGTACATATCTCCCCGGCATCCGCTTCCCGGTCATTCGCGTCCCGCGAGCTCGATGTGGTAGACCAGGCGCTGGATGAAGGTCTGCTGGCCGGGGCCGAGGGAGACAAAGGTGCAGCCAATGTGATGCATGGCGCGCTGGTCGCTCCACACCAGACCATGCCCGACCACCTGCAGGTCGAACTCCAGTTCGCCCTGGTTGCGAAAGTCCAGCCTGCATTTCGGCAAGATCGTGCCTGCCGGAAATGGGTCGGTATTGGCGATACTGGTGCGAAGGCCGACACCGGAGAGCGAAAGGTCGGCAATGTCCAGCTTCAGAACCTCGTCATCGGGCGTGCGCAGCTCGCAACGATAGCCCATGGCGGCGTCCGGGCGTGCGCGGGGGTGGCGGCGGCGTTCAAAATGGTAGAGCTGGGCCGGGAAGGCCGCGGCGCAGGCCATGCCGCCCTGATACCTGATGGGGTAGGGTCTTTTGATGACGAAGCGGATCTTGACATCGCGCAGCACCGCGGAGACGGCAATCTCGTCCGATGTCAGCAGCAAATCCCGCTCCGCTTCTGTGCGGCATCCGTCGAAGATGAAGGTACAGCCTACGGGGTCAACCTTCAGCAATGTGGTGGCAATCCTGTAGCCGTCGCGCGTGCGCAGCCTGACAACGCACTTCAGCCAGGCAAGATCGAGCAGCACGGCACTGATCTGTATGGGAAGGGTGAGCCGGTGGCGGGCATCGGGCGGGAAACCGTCTGGCGCTTGCGTGCTAGCGGTCTGGCGCTTGGCATTGGCGGGTTCGGGGCTCACGGGATCCTTCAACAAAATGGGAATCGAGGAGGGCTGCGTCTCGATTCCAGCGGCGCTATGTTCAGATGTGCGGGCGGCCCGGCGGGGGCGACGGGACGTTACCCGAGGAAGAATAACGGCAGAAAGCGGCGAGACTTTACCCCTGCGCTCGGAGGGGTAAGTAAGGCAATCCACCCAAGATAAGCAGCCATAGAATGGCACATTTTTTTCGCGCAAGGCATTGACGGGCAACGAGATTTGAGTAAGCACCACCCTGGTGCAAATATCTGCGCGCACGCAACCTGCACTCCCCATGCTGTTTCACCAGCTGCGCCGGAGCCGCTTCGGACCTGCGGATGAACCGCATCTGCGCCATCACCGCGCTCAAGGCGTATCCATCGCGTGCGACCGGATCGCGCCTGGCCTCGGCCGGTATCTTGGTGGATTGATTCCTATCCCCCACGTTTCGTGAGGTGGCTGCTGCGCTCGAAACGCCAGAATCTCTGCCGTTTGGACGAATAAGTCTTAATTAGTACTTGTCCTATTAAATGCCCGTGAATCATTCAATTCGGATTATTAATATAGGACTAGTCCTATATTAGGCCAGGCGTGCAACGCTTATAGCACGACTGGCCTCCACGCTTCAATCCCACTTCAGTAGGTTAAAGCCAGCTAACGGCGGGTCATCGCCCGCCAGCCCGCTTGTCGTCGCAGCTTTACTGCCGGCAGCAGACTTTTTTGTCCGCTTTCGAATGAATTAAGAGTCAATTGTCTGATTGACCATTTCGCCGGAAACAAAAAACAATGTAAATGCCTTCGCAAGGAATGACATTTCCCATTCGTCATTCCATCAAGTCCATTAAGGTGCCGTTCGCCATGGCGCCGCCAATCCAGGACCGAATCAAGCATGAATAAGGGTAGTTTCCGCCTGGTTTTCAACAGGCGTCGCGGCATGCTGGTCGCCGTCGAAGAATCGGCAACCAGCACAGGCAAGGGCCATCAAGGCGGCGCGCGGTCAATCCGGCGTGCGCGGCAGGGCCCGGCGCGCATCGCATCGCTTGCGGCTGCGCTGCCATCCGTGCCGTTCGCACTGCTGACCCTGCTGGCGCTGGCTGCCCCCGCCAGCGCCCGGATCGTGGCGAACCCCGATGCCGGCGCCAACCGCCCTGACGTGATCCAGACCAGCAACGGCCTGCCGCAAGTCAACATCACGCGGCCCTCGGGCGCTGGCGTGTCCACCAACGCCTACACGCAGTTCGACGTAGGCAGGGGCGGCGCAATCCTCAACAACTCACCCACCATCGTTTCGACCCGGCAAGCCGGCTTTGTCAACGGCAATCCCAACCTGCTGCCGGGCCAGAACGCGCGCATCATCGTCAACCAGGTCACCAGCGCGCTGCCCAGCCAACTGCGCGGCTACCTGGAAGTGGCCGGGGGCCGGGCCGAAGTGGTGGTAGCCAATCCCAACGGCATCCTGGTCGACGGTGGCGGCTTCATCAACACCAGCCGCGCCACGCTGACCACCGGCGTGCCGGTATTCGGCGGCACCGGCAGCCTCGACGCCTTCCGCGTCACCGGCGGGCAGATCTCGGTGCAGGGTGCCGGCCTGAACGCGGCCAATGTCGACCAGGTGGACCTGATCGCCCGCACCGTTACCGCCAACGCTGCGCTCTACGCCAACAACCTCAACGTCATCGCCGGCGCCGGCCAGGTGGACCGCGCCACGCTGGCGGCTACGCCGATTGCCGGCGCCGGGCCCGCGGCGGGGGTGGGCATCGACGTCAGCCAGCTGGGTGGCATGTACGCCAGCAAGATCCTGCTGGTGGGCACCGAAGCCGGCGTGGGCGTGAGCAACCGCGGCGTGCTGGCCGCGCAGGCTGGCGATCTCACGCTGAGCGCGCAGGGCCGGCTGGAACTGGCCGGCAAGACCAGCGCCAGCGGCAACCTGGCCATCGCCGCACGCGGCGGCGTGGACAACATCGGCACCACCTATGGCGCGCAGGCGGTTTCGCTCGATACGGCGGGCGCGCTCAGCAACAGTGGGACGCTGGCGGCGCAGCAAGCCCTGCGCGTCAACGCGGGCAGCGTCGCTTCCAGCGGCAGGCTCGGCGCGGGCGTCAATGCCGACGGCTCGGTCGGCCAGCGGGCCGACCTGACCGTCATCGCTGACGGCACCCTGTCGTCCAGCGGCAAGCATGTGGCGGGCGGCAATGCCAGCCTGAACGGCACGGCGCTGCAACTTGCCGGCAGCCAGACCACGGCGCTGGGCAACCTGAACCTGTCCGCCACCGCAGGCGATATCAACCTGAACGGCGCCGCCGCCAGCGCCGGCGGCGCGCTCGGCGCCACGGCCCGCGGCGCGCTGAGCAATGACCGGGGGCAGTTGTACAGCCAGGGCGCGACAGCCATCACGGCCGGCAGCGTGTCCAACCAGGGCGGACAGATGCTGGCGCAAGGCGCAACGACGGTCTACTCGGCCGGCGCCATCAACAATGCACTGGGCGAGATACAGGCGGGCGGCGCGCTGGGCGTCAAGGCGTCCTCGCTGGACAACGGCGCGGGCCGGCTGGTCTCGCTCAATGCCGATGGCCTGTCCGTCGCCGCCACGGGCGCGCTGACCAATACGGCGGGCACGACGGCGAACGGTGCCAAGGGCGGCGTGATCGGCGGCAACGGCAGCGTGCGGCTGAAGGCCGGGACACTGGCGAATCAGGGCGAGATCAACGCGCAGGCCAATGCCGGCCTGGATGCCCGGTCGCTGGACAACGACCGCGGCAGCATCACGGCGGGCGATGCGCTGACGGCTACCGTCGCCGGCGCAGCGAGCAACCGCCAGGGCACCATGTCGGCGGGCACGCTTGACGTCACGGCAGGCTCGCTCGACAACGGCGCGGGCCATATCGAGGGCGGCCGGGTCGGCATCCGCACGGCGGGCGACCTGGCCAACCGTGGCGGCGCGATCAGCCAGTTCGGCGAGGGCGACACGGTCATCAATGCCGGTGGCGCCTTCGACAATACCTCGGGCACGCTGGCCACCAGCGGGAAGAACCTGACGCTGGACGCGCAATCGCTGTCCAACGACAGTGGCCGCGTCGCGCATGCGGGCAACGGCACGCTGGCGCTGACAAGCCACGGCGCGCTGGGCAATGCCGCCGGCATCCTCCAGACCAACGGCGCGCTGGACGTGCAGGCCGCCGGTGCAGTGACCAACACGGGTGGGCGGATCGAAGCCGCCGGCACGCACGGCGCACTGTCGCTTGCCGCCCGGAGCGTGGACAACACGGGCGGGCGCGTCGTCAACGTGGGCGACGGACTGACCCGCGTGCGGGCGCGGCAGGCGTTGGTCAATGCCAATGCGGGCCTGATCGGCGGCAACGGCAAGGTGCAACTGGTGGCCGGCGCACTGGCCAACCACGGCCAGATCACCGCCAAGGGCGATGCCAGCCTGGATGCGCAATCGCTCGACAACGACCAGGGCCGCGTCACGGCGGGCACCGCGCTCACCGCCACGGTGGCCGGCGTGGCAAGCAATCGCCAGGGCACGCTGTCGGGTGGCGTGGTCGATCTGTCGGTGGCGTCGCTGGACAACGGCATGGGCCTTGTCGAAGGCGGCCAGGTCGGCATCCGCACAACGGGCGGCTTGTCCAACCGTGGCGGCGCCATCAACCAGTTCGGCAAGGCCGACACCGTCATCAACGCCGGCGGTGCCTTCGACAACACCTCGGGCACGCTGGCCACCAACGGGAAGAACCTGACGGTGGACGCGCAGTCGCTGGCCAATGACGGCGGGCGCATCGCGCACGCCGGCGGCGGCGCGCTGGCSCTGACRAGCCGSGGCGCGCTGGGCAATACCGCCGGCGCCATCCTGAGCAATGGCACGCTCGCCGTGCAGGCCGCCTCGCTGGACAACACCCGGGGCAACCTGTCCGCGCAAGGCGCCGCCAGGGTCGCCACCGGCGCAGTCCTGATCAACCGCCAGGGCACGCTCTACGGCCAGTCTGGCCTGTCGCTCACCAGCCAGGGCCAGGTGGATAACACCAACGGCACGGCGCAGACCGGCGGCGACCTGCTCCTCGCTGCCGATGGCACGCTGAGCAACGCCGGCGGCACGCTCACCGCCAACGGGGCGCACGGCAAGGCCACCGTATCCGCGTCCGGCATCGACAACCGCGGCGGGCGGATTGCCAACGCGGGCGATGGTGCCACCACCGTCACCGCAACCGGTTCGCTGGACAACACCGGCGGCACGCTCGGGGGCAATGGCGACGTCAGTCTCGCCGCCAGCGATCTCGACAACACTGGTGGCGCGCAAATCGCCGCGGCCGGCGCGCTGACGCTGGGCATCACCCGCAGCGTGGACAATCGCGGCGGCAGGATCTACGGCGGCAAGGGCCTGAGCCTGGACCAGGCCGGCGCCACGCTCGCCAATGACAGCGGCACCGTGCTTGGCGGCGCCGACGTCCAGATGAAGGTCGCGTCGATGACGAACCAGGGCGGCGCGGTACGCGCCAACCAGGACATCGGCGTATCCAGCGCTGGCGGCACCGTCAGCGGCAGCGGCGAGATGACGGCGGGGCGCAACCTGACGCTCAGCGTGGCGGGCGACTATCTCAACGATGCGGCCAACAAGCTCAGTGCCGACGGCGACATGCAGATCAACGCCGGCGGGACGCTGACCAACACCGGCACGCTGGCGGCGCGCGGCAGCCTGGCCGTGCAAGGCGCGAACGTGAACAACGCCGCTGGCGCCGGCATCAACGCGCAGTCCACCACCGTGCGGGCCGACAACGCCATCAACAACGCCGGGCGCATCGAAGGCCATGCCGTCAACACCCTGAGCGGCACCCTGGCCAACACCGGCGCGGTGATCGGCAACACGGTACAGGTACAGGCAAGCGACATCAGCAACACCGGCCCGGCCGCCGTCATCGCCGCCGCGCGGGACCTCAGGATCCATGCATCCAATGCCGTCTCCAACCTGGACGGCGCGCTGATCTACAGCGCCGGCAACCTGCAGATCGCCCGCGACGGCACGCGCGACCCGGGTACCGGCATGCTGGCCAACCAGATCAACGTACTCAACAACCGCTCGGCTGCGATCGAAGCGGATGGCGATATCGATATCGCCGCGCGGGCGGTCAACAACACGCGTACCAGCATCGTGACGGAGGCGGGCACGCCGCAGCAGACCGCGGCCCGGACACTAACCACGTGGTTCGCGGGGTTCACGGGCACCGAGCAGCGGAACCACAAGAGCATCACCTTCCCGAGCTGGAACTGGGCGGGGGCGAGCGCGCCTGTCAGCGCCAGCCTGATCAATGCCCTGCGCAGCCCGATCACGGTCGAGGTACCCAAGACCACGGTCGCCAGCTTCGACCCCAACACCAAGACGCTGTCGTTCACGCAGGCGCCGGTTGAGGCGTATTTCAACCCGCAACAGCCCGGCTGCGCGAATGACAATGACTGCTTCACTCCGCCGCCGATCCTGACCCGGCCCATCACCACCAGCAGCACGCAGTACTACCAGGACATCCAGGACACGGGGACGACCTACAAGATCACCTTCTGGCCCGACTGGGATCCGGCCAGGCACATCCGCCCGGACCAGGTGCGCGTGCGCTACGACCTCGGGCCGGACTATCACGACTACAGCGAGATATCGCGCACGACCGTCGCCACCACCGCGACCGACCGGCTGGTCAGCGCGACCCCCGCAGCCAGGATCCAGGCCCAGGGCACCATCCGCGTCAACAGCGACGGCGGCACCATCCTCAACCAGTCCTCCATCATGGCTGCCGGCGGCAGCCTGATCCGGCGCGCGGTTGCCAGCGAGGTACAGGACATCGGCACGGTGCTGCAGCAGACGGTCAGCACCACCGACACATCCACCTTCTATTGGCACCGGAAGAACGGTAGCAACAGCGATACGCAGGAAGTCCCGTATCCCACCACGCCACAGAACCCCACCACGGTGGCGGCGCTGCCAGCCCTTGCCACCGCCAACCAGTCGGTGCAAACCACCGCGCAGGACATCACCGTCGGCTCGGTCAACCGCGTCGGCCAGACCGTCACCGGCAGCGGCGTGGCGGGCGGCGGCGCCTCCGGCACGCTGCCCGGCAGTGTCGCGGGCACGGCCGGCGCCGCGCCAACCCTTGGCGCGGGCGCCGTCGCGGCAGCCACCGGCGCTACCAGCCGCCCGCAGACCCTGGGCACCGCCGCGGGCGGCATTCCCAACCTGACGCTGCCGGTCAACGGCCTCTTCACGCTGCGTCCGGCTCCCGCCACGCCTTACCTGATCGAGACCGATTCACGCTTCACCCAGTACAAGACCTTCCTCTCCAGCGACTACATGCTGGGCGCGCTCGGCCTGGACCCGCAGAAGGTGCAAAAGCGCCTGGGCGACGGCTTCCATGAAGAAAAGCTTGTCCGCGACCAGGTCACGGCGCTGACCGGCCGCACCTTCCTGGCGGGCTATTCCGACCAGTTGCAGGAATACCAGGCGCTGATGAACAGCGGCGTAACCTGGGCCAGATCCTTCGGCCTGTCCCCCGGCATCGGCCTGTCCGACGACCAGATGCGCCAGCTCACCACCGACATGGTCTGGCTGGTGGCGCAGGACGTAACGCTGCCCGACGGCACGCACCAGTCCGTGCTGGTGCCCAAGCTCTACCTGGCGCAGTCCAGCGCCGTGGACCTGAACCGCACCGGCGCGCTGGTCACGGGCAACAGCGTGGCGCTCAATGCCAGCGGCAATGTGAACAACAGCGGCCGCATCGTTGGCGACGTCGCCACGCAGGTGCTCGGCAACGACATCGTCAACCGCGGCACCATCGGCGACACCAGCGGCACCACCGTGGTCCAGGCGCTGCAGGACGTGCGCAACCTGGGCGGCCGCATCGGCGGCCAGGACGTGCTGGTGCAGGCCGGGCGCGATGTGGTCAGTGAAACGCAGACGATCAGCGAAGTCCGCACGATCGGGCCCAATGGCTATCGTGCGGGGGCCACGGGCGTCGGCTCCGTGGCGGCCATCTCGGCGACGGGCAACGCCGTGGTGCTCGCCGGCCGCGACGTCACGCTCAGTGGCGCTGTCCTCGAGGCCGGCAAGGGCGCACTGATCGGCGCCGGGCGCGACCTTACCGTTGGCGCCGTCACGCTGGGCACCACGCAGGATGCCGTCTCGCGCGGCGGGCAGAGCTATTCCCACGACCAGGCCAGCACCGTCGCGGGCAGCCTGGTCCAGGCTGGCGGGAACGTCGTCGCCGTGGCTGGCCGCGATGCCACGCTGGCCAACGCCGGCATCCAGGCCGGCGGCAATGCCTCCCTCGTCGCTGGCCGCGATCTCACCGTCACCGCAGCGAAAGACACTCACACCCACAGCGAAGGTTCGCTGGGTGGCAAGGGCGCGGCCTACACGCAAGCCTCGACCGACGAAACGGTCCGGGGCAGCACCGTGCAAGCCGGCAACAACGTCACCCTCGCGGCCGGACAGGCACCCTTGGCGGGCGCCGTATTGCAGGCCAACGGCATCAAGGCGGAAGCGCCCGCCACCGGTGCGGGCGGCAGCGGCGGCAACCTGGCGATACTGGGCTCGACCGTCGCCACCGGCGCCAACGGCAACGGCGGCGGCACCGCGTCGCTGGTAGCCGCTGGCGACATCACCGTCGGCACGGTCACGCAGACGCATACCCAGGAAAACTGGCAAGAACACAAGCGCTCCGGCTTCCTCTCCAGCGAGCAGAGCACCAGCAAGCGCAGCGCCGGGCAGACCTACGCGGTGGGCAGCACCGTGTCGGCCGACGCCGTCGGCGGCAGGGCCGGGCGCGACCTGACGGTATCCGGCTCCAACATTGTCGCCAGCGATGACCTGGCGCTGCGCGCGGACCGCAACCTGACGATTGGCGTGGGGCAGGACACCACCACGAGCAGCAGCGCGGAAGAGAAACGCAAATCCGGCATGTTCTCCGGCGGTGGCCTCTCCGTCACGATCGGCAAGCAGCAGCTCAATCAAGCGCAACAGGTCAGCACGGCCACCAACGTCGGCTCGATGGTCGGCAGCCTGAACGGCAACGCCAGCCTGAGCGCGGGCCAGGCCTACACGCAGACCGGCAGCACGGTCAGCGCCCTGCAGGGCGATGTCGGCGTCCGCGCCAAGCGCGTGGATATCAATGCCGCCACCGACACCGCCAGCTCGTCGCAGGAAAGCCACTTCCGGCAAAGCGGCCTGACCGTCACCGTCACCAACCCGGTACTGGCGGCGGCCCAGACGGCGGGCCAGATGGCGCGCGCACAAAGCCAGACCGACGACCCGCGCCTCAAGGCGCTGGCGGGCGCGGCAGCGGGGCTGGCTGTATCGAACGCGGCCGATGCCGTCAAGGCCGACCCCAAGGCCATGGGTGGCCTCAACATCAGTGTCAGCTTAGGCGGCTCCAAGAGCGACAGCCAGCAAACGCAAAGCAGCACCACGGCGGCAGGCAGCACCGTGCGCGCCGGTGGCGACGTGCGCATCCGCGCCGAAGGCGGCGGCACGGACAGCAACATCAACGTGGTCGGCAGCAATATCCAGGCCGGCAACAATGCACTGCTGAAAGCCGACAACCAGGTCAACCTGCAGGCCGCGGCCAGCACCGCCGAGCAGCACGGCAGCAATAGCAGCGGCTCGGGCGGCATCGGCATCGGCCTGAACCTTGGCGCGCAGGGCGCGAGCATCGGCCTCACCGCCAGCGCGTCCGCCGCGCGTGGCAACGCCGACGGCAACGACGTGACCTGGACCAACAGCCACGTCAACGCCGGCAACACGCTGGTGATCGACTCCGGCGGCGACACCAGCTTGCGTGGCGCCACCGCCACCGGCAAGCAGGTCATTGCCGACATTGGTGGCAACCTCAATATCGAAAGCCTGCAGGACACCAGCCGCTACAAGAGCAAGGACCGGTCCATCGGCGGCAGCCTGACGGTTGGCGCCGGCTTTGCCGCCAGCGCCAACGTTGGCCAGCAGAAGATCGACAGCGACTACGCCAGCGTGACGGAGCAATCCGGGATCCGTGCCGGCGCAGGCGGCTACCAGATCGACGTCAAGGGCAACACCGACCTCAAGGGCGCGGTCATCGCCGGCGGCACGGCGGACAAGAACAGCCTGTCCACCGACACCCTGACTGGCAGCGACATCCGGAACCACGCGGAATACAGCGCCAGCAGCGTCAGCCTTGGTGGCGGATACGCCCAGGGCAAGCCGATGATGCCGCTGGGCGGCGGCTCGGGCGGTGGTGGCGGCGTAGGCCTGACCCAGGGCGGCCAGGCCGCCACGGGCGAGGCGGTGCCTGGCACCAACCTGCCAACCAGCGGCGGCAACGGGCAGGGCGCCTCCTTTGCGCCCCCGATCGCGATGTCTGCCTCGGGCAGCGCCAGCAGTACCACCGCCAGCGGCGTTAGCGCGGGCAACATCACGATCCGCAATGAAGAGAAGCAGAAGGCGCTGACCGGCAAGGATGCGGCGGAAACCATCGCCAGCCTGAACCGCGAGACGGACAACACGGCCAATGCACTCAAGCCGATCTTCAATGAGAAGGAGATCCGGGCAGGGTTCGAGATTGTGGGGGCGTTGCAGCGGGAGGCGGGGGTATTCCTGAACAACCGGGCGAATGAGGCGGATGCAGCCAAGAAGGCGGCCGAGGCGGTAGCCAAGGATCCGAGTGCGACGCCTGAACAGCGGGCGGAGGCACAGCGGCGCGCAGATGATGCGGCCAAGTGGGGTCAGGGCGGGACATATCGCCAGGTCATGACGGCGCTGACGGCTGCCGCTGGCGGCAATGTGACCGGATCGGCGGCGCAGTTCGCGCAGGGTGCGGCGGTGGGGTACATCCAGGGGCTGGCGGCTGGTCAGGTCAAGGCCATGGCCGATTCCCTGGGCAAGGGCACACCGGAAGCCGAAAGCGCCCGGGCGGCGCTGCATGCCATTGTTGGTTGCGCTGGTGCGGCGGCGGCCAGTCAGGCATGCGGCGCCGGAGCGATGGGCGCGGCGGCTAGTTCCGTACTTGGCAGCCTGCTGGCGCCGACCGACGAGATGTCGGCGCAGGAGAAGCAGGCGCGCGAGAACCTAGTGCAGAGCCTAGTGGCGGGTGTGGCGGGCGCGAGCGGTGTGAACGCCACCACGGCGACGAACGCGGCGACGTTTGAGGTGGAGAACAATCAACTCGCTGCGCCAGCGCCGATGCCGCCAATGTGGACGCCGGGCCAGGCACAGACCCCTTTCAAGACACCGGGGAAGCCGGCTGACAAGAGCGAGCCAAAGCTAACTGGCACGCCGGACCAGTCTGAGAAGACGACGACAAAGCCACTCGTCAACCCGATCACGAATGTCGTGGCGGAGATAATTTCGTTGCCGGCGAATGTTGTTCACGGGCTTGGGTTAATCTTCAACATCGGGGGCAGTGGTTCTCCACAATCTACCGGCGCAAATACGGCAGGAACAGGTGAATCGGCTTCGGCGGTAAATGGCATAAAACAGGGTGGCACGGTTGAGCTATTCACGGATGCCAGCGGGCCGAAGGTTCCTGGTGCTGTAGGTGTGGGGCCAACCGATGCCACTGCTGTTGCAGTGGATGCCAGGAGCATGCCAAACATCCCGAGCAATAGTCAGGCTACGGTAGTTGCGAGCAATCCGTATATTCCAAAAGGTGCGGGCGGCACTTTTTCCATGATGGACTACCTGCCCGAGGCCACACGCATTACCCAGCCGGGAGGCGAGATTGTGATTAACGGGACAGCGGCAAATAAGTACCTTACGAACATGCCGACCCAGGCGCAGCTTGATGCTTTGGGGCTAGAGGTTAGGTACCAAGGGCCCTTGTTGCCAGAGTACCAAGGGCAAACATTTTTGCGCGCCGACGGCTCAAAATTGAATGATTCGATGCAATCAATTATTTTTGTGAAAAAGAAGTGAATTATGAAAATCATAGAAAATTGCTGGTCTCAGATTGAGACATATAATTGCCAGTATGGGGCTCATGTATTTGAGAACTCGACTGCGAAAATTTATGTCAACCATTGGCTAGATGTTGATCCGGAAATTGGAGGGTTTTTTTCTAGAAGAAATGATGATGGTTTTGTTGGGCATTGCATTCTTGCTTTTTATGGGGTAAAGATTTTTAAATTTAGTGTTAAGCAATGGGAGTTGGAAAATGGCAAAACAGTATGGCGTGAACCTGTCATTTTTCATTATGAGGGATCTGGAAATGAGGGGGCAATAAAGTACGATTTTGAAGGAAGTTTGCACGGATTTCCTTCATCTGTATCTATTGCCATTGAGGCTCAGAAATTTGAGCTTCACATCCTGGAAAAGGATGAGCCATCACGCCAATCATGAAGAAAAATTTTCAAAAAACCTATCGGGAGATGTTGCTCGAATAGTTGGGCAAGATCGTGAGGCGGCTGTGGCATTCATGGAGAGGCCGCGGACGCGAGCAAAAACCGACACAGCGTGAGCCCCGCTCACGCCATAAGCGCTTTTATGCAGATCAGAAGAAAAATGGTCGCCACCATGCTCACACTGGCAGGTGGCGCGGGTTACACCGACACGTCCTTGCGTGCCCAGGTCACCCCCGCAAATCCAGCTCAGGCCGCCATCCTCTCCGGCGCCGAACAACAACAACGCGTACGCCAGCAGCAGGAAGCCCGCGAACGCGCCCAGGCCGTCCAGGCGCCGAGCGTGCGGGCAGCGCAGCCGTCAGCAGAGGGGTTTCCCGAACTCCCGGCCGAGCAACCCTGTTTCCGCATTGAGCGCTTTGTACTCGAAGTGCCGGCGGAGTTGCCACCGGCACTGCACGCGCGCGGCGCGTCGGCGTTGCCGCAGGACCCGTTCGCCTTCGCCCGCGCCTGGCTCGATCACTACCAGGGCGCCTGCATCGGCAAGCAAGGTGTGGACTTGCTCGCCAAGGGCATATTGCAAGTCATCCTTGGCCAAGGCTATGTCACCACACGCGTATTGCTCCCCGAGCAGGACCTGAGCACCGGCACGCTGCGCATGGCGCTGATCCCCGGCGTGATCGGGCAGTTGCGCTTTGCCCAGCCGGATCTCTGGGGCACCTGGAAGAGCGCGTTCCCCACACGCCCCGGCGATCTGCTGAACCTGCGCGACCTGGAGCAAGGCCTGGAACAGATGAAGCGCGTGACCAGCCAGGATGTGGACATGCAGGTTGTGCCCACCAGCGTACCGGGTCAGAGCGATGTGGTGATCGCGGTCAGGCGGACCAGGCCGTGGACGGTGGTGGCGTCGATGGACAACTCGGGCACGCAATCCACCGGCAAGCTGCAGGGCAACCTGAGCGTGGGCATTGACAATCCGCTGGGCCTGAACGATCTGTTCAATGTGGGCTACAGCCAGGATCTGGGCTTTGGCGACCGGAGCCACGGTACCCACGGCTGGAACGGTTTCTATTCGGTGCCGTGGGGCTACTGGACCGGCACGGTGTCGGCGTATTCGAGCACCTACTACCAGCAGATTGCAGGGGTCAACCAGACCTTTGTCTCCAGCGGCAATTCGCAGACGGTGGATTTCAAGTTGCAGCGGGTAATCAGCCGCAGCCAGAACGATGTGCTCGGCGTGCAGTTCCGTCTGTCGAAGCGCTTCGGCAAGAGCTTTATCGAAGATACCGAGATCGAGCAGCAGCGGCGCAACAACACGGTGGTGGAGGTGGGCATTACCGATCGCCACTACTTCGGCGCGGCGCAGTTCGACGGCAGCCTGGTCTACCGGCAGGGCGCGGCGGGCCTTGGTGCGCAGCCTGATACGCTGGCTGCGTTCGGTGGCCCCACCTGGCGCTACCGCATGGCGGTGCTGGATGCCAATCTGTCGGTGCCGTTCAAGGTGGCCGGGCAGGCGCTGCGCTACGTCACCACCGTTCGCGGGCAATTCACCAACGACCGTCTGTACTACATCGACGCACTGACCATCGGCAGCCGCTACACCGTGCGCGGCTTCGACGGCGAAAGCCTGCTGGCGGGTGAGCGTGGCTTTTATTGGCGTAACGAACTGCAGGCGCCACTGGGCGGGAGCGGGCAGGCGCTGTATGCGGGGCTGGACTATGGACGGGTGTTTGGGCCTGCCACCGAGGGGCTGATTGGTACACAGCTGGCTGGTGCGGTGATCGGGATGCGCGGTGGGTTGGGTTCCACGCTGGGCGCGGTGTCGTATGACTTGTTCCTGGGCACGCCGGTCTATAAGCCGGCGGCGTTCCATACGGCGGGAGTGGCGGCGGGGTTGCAGCTTGTTTATCAGTACTAAAGCGGGCGGGGCGGGCGCGGGGAGTGAAAGACGGGAGAGAAAGCGCCTCGCTATCCATAACGCCTTCCCTCCCTCATAACCACGTCACACCTTACTGCATCGTCTTCAGGTCGCCGATCCGGATCAGCATTTCGGTAAACATCTGCATATCCAGGTCGAGGTCGGAGACTTCCTTGTACTCCTTGGCGTTGTGCGCGGTGTACTTCTTGCCGGGCATGGCCGGGCCGAAGTTGATGGCGTTCGGCATCAGCTTGGCCGTGGTGCTGCCGGCGGTGGGCACGGGTCTGGATTCGAGCCCCGTGGTATCGCCGAAGATATTGAGCAGGGTGGCCAGCCACGCGCCCTTGGGGTCGCGCGCCATCCAGTCGCCTTGCTCGTGGCTGATCGTCACCTTCTCGTGGTTGGCACCGGCCCAGGCGTTGATCTTGTCGGCCACCGCCCTGGACAGCGCCTGCGGCGTGTTGCCGCGCGGCATGCGCACGTTGGCGGTGACTTCCAGCTGGCCGTCCTTCTCGCGGACCAGGTTGGGCGACATCGTGAGCGGCCCCATGAAATCGTCCTTGTAGGCCACGCCCATTTTCTCGCCCAGGTAGCCGGTGCCGTACAGGTCGTTGAGGTACTTTGCCGCCCTGGCGTAGTGGTTGTCGGCCAGCGCGATCCCGGATTCCTGCAGGAACAGTGTCAGGCGGGGCAGGGGGTTCACGCCTTCCTCGGGGCGCGAGCCATGGGCGGAAGTACCGGTGACCTTGACGTCCACGCTGTCGGCGCCCTGGCTGATATCGATCGTGAACTTGCCCTGCGCCGCGTACTTTCCGATAAAGCCGGCGCGCGCCGCTTCAAGCCGCGCACGGGCCGCGCCGAGATCGCCACCCTTGAGCTGCGCGCTGGCGGTCTGCGGCACGGCGTTGGCGGCCGCCGCGCCGCTCATGGCGACGATGGCGGTGGTCTTGCCATCGGTGGCCTGCACGGGGAAGAACACTTTCAGGCTGCCCGATCCCTTCTCCGCCACAACGGCGGGGTATTTGCTGTCGAGCACGATGTTGTACTCGGGCAGCGAGGTGTGCTCGCGGTAGTATTTCATGCCGTCGCCGCCGGTTTCCTCGGTGGTCTCGATCATCAGGCGGATGGTGCGGTCGAGCTTCAGGCCGCTCTCCTTCACGGTCTTCATCGCGTACAGCACCGTGGCGATCGAGCCCTTGTCATCGATGGTGCCGCGGCCGTAGAGATAGTCGCCAACGCGCGTGACCTTGAACGGGTCGAGCCTGGTGCCGTCGTCCAGCACCCATTCGTCCGCCACCACGGGCACCACGTCGGCGTGGGTCAGCAAGCCGAATTCTTCCTTGCCCCGGCCCGGCAGCGTGACMTCGAACACGCGATTGTCCACGTTGCGGAAGGTCAGGCCGAAGTCCTTTGCCATGCCTTCCACCAGCTTGCCGAACGAGACGATGGCGGGGTTCTCGTGCTGGGGAATCTTGTCGTCGCGCACGGTGCGCAAGGCCACCATGCGCTCGATGGCGGAGATCACGGCTCGCTGGTTGTGGAGCCGGTTGTACACGCCGAGCAGGCGGCCGATATTGGTCAGGTCGTCGCCGCTCAGCACGGCCTGCTTGCGATACGCGGCGACACTGCCCGCCAGCTTGGGATTGGCCCTGACCGCTTCATCCAGGAAAGCGTTGAAATTCGCCGGCGGCTTCGCCTGCGCGGCCGCGACGAGGGTGTCGAGGTCGGGCTTCTTGAGCGTGTCGGCGATGGCTGGCTGGCCCAGGGCCAGCGAGAGGAGGGCGAGCGAGGCGAGCAGCGTCGGGCGGTTCATGGGCAGGGATCCCAAAAAGCGGAGATGTTCGCATGAGTCGGCCACTTTCGCACGCTTAATGACTCTTTGTTGGTACATCCAGTAACGCCAACGTCATATTCCCTCTCTACTATCGGCGGCGCACCGCGAACCCGTGCGCACCGAAATCCCCCGGTTCGCCGGCTTCGCACAGACGAGAGGATCCCCACGCATGTCGTACCTTACCGATAAGGCCCGCGCGCCGCGCCGTGATGCCGAAGGCGTAGTCACTGTTCCGGGCCAGATGCTCGAAGACATCGTTGCCGCCAATCCGGCGCGCCGCACTGTGTTGCGCGGTGGCCTGAGCGTGTCGCTGCTGTCCGTATTCGGCACGAGCGGCCTGCTTGCCGCCTGCGGCGGCGATGACGCGGCAGCAACGCCGTCCCCCGCGCCGGCACCCGCGCCGGCACCGGTACCCACGCCAGCGCAGCCGCTCGACTACAAGATCGGCTTTACCCCGGTGGCGGACAAGGTGACAGCGGATACCGTGACGTTGCCGGCCAACTACGCCTATGACGTCCTGTTCTCGGCCGGCGACCCGGTCGTCGCCGGTGCGCCGGGGTACAGCGGATCCTTCCAGACGTCGGCCGAGACCGAGTTGCAAGCCGGTGGCAACCACGACGGCATGCACTTCTTCCCGTTGCCGGGCGTCGACCCGCAGCAAGGCGGCCTGCTGGCGATCAACCACGAGACGCTCGACGCGGCCATCCTGTTCCCCGGCGGCACCTACAATGCCGCGACCGCAACGGCCGAACAGAAGAAGATCGCCCTGTCCTCGGTCGGCGTGTCGGTCATCGAAATCGCACTGTCCGGCGGCAAGTGGCAGGTCAGGAAGGGCTCCGCCTACAACAAGCGCTATACGGGCAACACGGTGTACAAGGTCAGCGGCCCCGCCGCAAGCGCCGTGGGTGGCACCGTAGTCGGCACGCTCAACAATTGCTCGAGCGGCCATACGCCCTGGGGTACTTACCTGACGTGCGAGGAGACCACCGACAACTACCTGGACCCGACCCAGCCGGAAATCGGCTACGGCTGGGTGGTGGAGATCGATCCGCTGAACCAGCTCGCCGCGCCGACCAAGCGCACCGCGATGGGCCGCTTCGACCACGAGAACACCGCGTTCATGACCGGCGCCGGCAATCGCGTCGCGTTCTACATGGGCGACGACAGCACGCCGGGCTGCATCTACAAGTTCGTCCCTACGAAACCCTTCGATCCGAACGACCGCAAGGCCAATTTCAACCTGCTCGACGAGGGCACGCTGTATGTCGCCAGGTTCAATGCCGACGGCGGCGGCCAATGGATCGAACTGACCCAGGGCAAGAACAACCTGCTGGCCGGCGCAACCGATCCGGGCAATACCACGCAAGGTCCGCAGACGCCGGTGGTTGTCAATTTCACCACGCAGGCCGATGTACTGGTCAACACCAAGGCTGCTGCGCGCGTGGCCGGCGGCACGCTGATGGACCGGCCGGAGTGGATCACGGTAGGGCCGGATAAAACCCTGTTCTGCACGCTGACCAACAACGGCGGCCGCAAGGTGCCCGATGCGGCCAACCCTCGCATGAGCAACTCGCATGGGCACATCATCCGATGGAAGGAAGCCGGCGATTCCCCGCTGGCCACGAGCTTCACCTGGGAGATTTTCCTGCTGGCGGGAGATCCCTCCATCGCCGCGTATAACCTGAAGGGCACGATCAACGGCAATACCTTCTCCAGCCCGGACGGCATCCGCGTGGATCCCAAGGGACGCCTTTGGGTGCAGACCGACGCCGGCACCGGCGCAAGCACCACCAACATCTTCGGTGCCAACTCCATGCACTACGTCGACCAGGACACCCGCGAGTGCAAACGTTTCCTGGTCGGCCCGCACGGGTGCGAGATCACCGGCATTGCGTACACGCCGGACCTGACCACGTTCTTTATCAACATCCAGCATCCCACCGACAAATGGCCGGACGCCGGCAAGCCTGCCAGGTCTTCGACCATCGTGGTCCGTCACAAGGACGGCAAGCCGATCGGCGCGTAGGCACGGCCGCGCAGATCCGTGCCGGCCTTGCCGGCACGCCGGGCCGCAGCCTCAAGGCTGCGGCTCTTTCGCTTCGCGATGCGAACTCGTCTTGCGATCTCAATTCCGTTCAATCACCACCTCAAGATACTCGCTGGGCAGCACCAGCGTCCCATCCCCCGAACGGTTCCGGCTGCCTATCAACGCCAGCAGATCCTGCTCAAAGGCAGCCTGTTTTTCAGCGTCGAGCGCGCCGAAGGCCTTGTTCATCGGCCCGTAGTAGGTACGGAAGATCTCAAGAAAGTGCGCTGGCGAGTGGTAGCGGAAGGTGAACGTGCGGGTAGCCGTGTGGATCGCGCGCGCGGTGTCGCCGAAGAGGGTATCGAGCGCTGCAGTCGTGCCCCACAACGCGGGCGATTTGACGCCCGGCGCGGGCGGAATGTACTTGCCGATCGTCTTGAACACCTGCCCGATGAAGCTCTCTGGCGTCCAGTTGGCCAGTCCGATCTTGCCGCGGGGTTTGCAGACGCGAGCAAGCTCGCTCGCGGCCTGTTCCTGGTTGGGGGTGAACATCACGCCAAAGGTGGACATCACCACGTCGAACGATGCGTCGGGAAACGGGAGATTTTCGGCGTCCGCTTCCTGGAATTTGATCGTATGGCCCTCGGCCTGTGCGCGCACGCGGCCGGCTTCCAGCAGCGCGGGCACATAGTCGGTGGAGGTGACTTCGCACCAGCGGCGCGCGGCCGCCAGCGTGGCATTGCCGTTGCCGGCGGCGACGTCGAGCACACGCGCGCCGGAGCGCAGGTCGAGCGCCTCGCACAGGTTCTCGCCGACGATCTGCAGCGTGGTGCCCACGACCGCGTAGTTGCCAGCGGACCAGGCGGCTTGCTGGCGGGTCTTGACCGCGGCGAGATCGATGACGGGGGCGGGATTGGAAAGGACTGCGGACATGGCAGTTCTCCTTATGGTCTTGCGATTGGGATTCAGGGAGCCGGGGCTTGCCGTGCCGGGCGCGTTACTCCGCCATGCCGACGCCGGAGCCGCCCATTTCCTTGGGGGTGTCCTTCATTTTCGGCAAGCCGTCCTGGATGCGCAGGTGCGTTTCCTGATAGTGCACATGAATGCCGGGACGGAAGGGAAAGCCGGGAATGACGGCTGTGTGCACGTCGGTGAGTCTCATGCCGGGATGCCATAGCGTGAACGCATTGACGGGGCCTGCGGACCAGCGCCGGCAGGACTCGCAATGGCAATCGCCCATGCCGGCGGGCTCGCCGCCGACCGGAACCGCACCGCACCGCAAAAGCAGGCGCCCTCATGGGTTTTCTCGTCGCTCATATCGCGTCTCCTGGATGGATTGCACTCGTCCTGCCGGTGCGGGGTTGCCCGGCGGTATCCATGCGAATGCCCTCCAGACAGGTGTTGTCGCGGATGGGCGTGGGTGTAGTATCTCCACGTTGCCTGTCTCGATGAATGCTCTGGCGTCCAGCGTTCTTGCGCGGGACGCCGGAATTGACGGACCCAATTGACGGACCCTGTTCATGGATGCCGTTTCCGACGTACTTCGCGTTGTCCGCCTGAGCGGTGCGGTCTATCTCAACGGAGAATTCACCGCGCCGTGGTGCGTGCTTGGCGAAGCGGATGCGGCGCTGTGCGAAGCCTTCCTGCCGCGCACCGAGCGTGTCGTGTCGTTCCACCTGGTCACTGAAGGGAGCTGCTGGGCACGCCTCGCGGACGATCCCATGTCGGCCATTCATCTCACTGCCGGCGAACTGCTGGTGGTGCCGCAAGGCGAGTCGCACATCATGGCCAGCGTGCTCGACCTGTCCCCGGTGCAGGTGGGGCCTTTGCTGGCCATGCAACTGGAGACGGCGCCGCGCCAGGTGATGAGGCTGTCATACGGCGGCGGCGGAACCGGCACGCGTCTCGTGTGCGGATTCCTGGCTTGCAACGACCTCTTGAGCAATCCGCTGATTTCCGCGCTGCCACGCATCTTCAAGGTCGATATGCGCAACGATCCACGCTCCGCCTGGCTGGACTCTTCGCTGCAGTTCGCGACGGCCGAGGCGGCGGACTGGCGGGCCGGCAGCGAGATCGTCCTTGCCAGGTTGTCGGAACTGCTCTTTGTCGAAGCGGTGCGCCGCTGTATCGACGGATTGCCGGCGGACAAGAAGGGATGGCTTGCCGGCGTGCGCGACCGTTTCGTCGGACGGGCGTTATCGATGATGCACGCGCAGCCCGCCCATGACTGGACCGTGGATGAGCTCGCGCGCAGCGCGGGGCTGTCACGCTCGGCGCTGGCGCAGCGTTTCACCGACCTGCTGGGACAACCGCCGATGCAGTATCTGGCGCACTGGCGCCTGCAGATCGCGGCGCAGGAACTCCTCACCGGAGGCAAGTCGGTTGCCGCGGTGGCGGAGCACGTCGGCTATGAGTCGGAAGCGGCTTTCAATAGGGCGTTCAAGCGCGAATTCGGCCAGCCGCCAGCGGGCTGGCGACGGTGCCGCGGAAAGGGCGCGGCGCCAGTCCCCGCGGCCGAGCGCTCGGGACTGGCATAGCCGCAACGGCCCGGCGGTACCCTCAGCCGCCCATTTCCTTCGGAAAATACGCTTCCTGGAACTGCTCCAGCACGCTGGTCATCTCCTGTACCGCCGCCTCCGCATCGCCCCGTTCGAAATGCGCCATGAAGCGGCGGCGCGAAGGAAAGATGTAGCTGGTGTCGTGCGGCCCGATCCGGATCACGAATTCCACCAGGACCTCGATCAAGCCGTTGATGAAGGCAATCATGATCGGGTTGTCGGTCATGCGCGCCAGGATGCGATGGAACTCGTGGTTAAGCGCGACCTTGGTCTCGAACTCCCCTGACTCGGCCGCAGCGACCGCGGCGTCGATGTTGGCATTCAGGGCCGCGATGTCACTGGCCGTGGCGCGCTGGCAGGCTTCCCGGATCACAATGGCTTCCACCCAGATGCGCGCCTGCGTGAGGTGCCGCGGCGCGATGCCGCCCAGGCGGTAGAGGTCGAGCAGGCCGCTCACGATGGCGACCGACGCGCCATTGTTGCCTGTGATGAAGATGCCGCCGTGAGCCCCCTTCTTGAGTTGCACCAGGCCGGCCTGTTCCAGCGAGCGCACCGCTTCGCGCAAGGTGTTGCGCGAAACGCCCAGCTCCGCCGCCAGGGCGCGCTCCGCAGGCAGTTTCGCCCCGGGCAGCAGGCGGCCGGAAGTGATCTCCTGGCGGATCTGGCGCGCAATGTCGTCGGCCGCGCGCAGTACCTGGACAGGCTTGAACTGCGGGCCCGGTGCTTCGGCCAGGGTCGCGGGGCTTTGCGCGTCAATCTCGTTGGTCATATTCGATGGCGTCGGGAGGAAGTCCGCATTGTAGAAGGCCGGCGGTGCGAAACCCTTGCCGATCCCGCTCCGGGTTTTCCAGTATGTTCAATGCTATGGCGATTTGTAGAATGGTTCAACCAATAAATCAGAGCGAAGCAGCGTCAAGCTGACGCGTGAGACGAAGGAGGAGACATGCGTATTGCCAAAGCACTGGCCACCCTGTGCGCCGCCGTGCTGCCGTGGTCCGGTACGGCCCACGCCGATGCCAAGGCAGCGGCTTATCCCGAACGGCCGATCAAACTTGTCGTGGTCTATCAATCGGGCGGTGCCAACGACATCGTGGCCCGGATCCTGGCCGAGCGCATGAGCGGGACCCTGGGCCAGCCGGTCATGGTGGTCAACAAACCGGGCGCAAATGGCGCCATCGGCGCGCAATCCGTGGCGAGCAGCCCGGCCGACGGCTACACGGTGCTGATGGGCGGGATGCCCCTGGTGGTGGCCCGGGCCATGTACAAGAACCCGGCCGTGGATTTCGAGCGGGACCTGGCGCCGGTCGGCAAGGCGGTGAACCTGAACCTGGTGCTGGTGGCGCGCAAGGGGTTCGCCGCGGACAAGTTCGAGCAGGTCGTGGCGATGGAGAGCAAGAAGCCTGGCAGCACATCCATGGCGGTGACGGCTTCCACTTATGAGTTCTACTACGCACGGATCAACAAGCTGGCGCGGATCGACACCTTGAAGGTGCCTTATGCCGGCGTGCCGGCCGCGATGAATGACCTGAACGGCAACCGTGTCGACATGCTGATGGACACCCTGGCGGCGCAAAAGCCCTTCCTTGATAGTGGTACCACCAAGCCGCTGGCGGTATTCGGGCGCAAGCGGCTTGCCGCGCTGCCCGAGGTGCCCACGCTCACCGAACTGGGTTTGAAGGGCTTCGAGGACCAGCCCTATGTCGGCATGCTGGTACCCAGGGGTACGCCGAATGCGGTCATCGCCAGATTGAACGGCGCGCTGAGGCAGGCCGTGGAGAATCCGGAGATAAAGGCCAAACTCGAAGCCATGGGGTTCAGTGTGGAGACCGGCACGCCCGAGGCATTCCTCCAGGAGATGAAGTCCGATTCCGGGAAGATGGTGGCCATCGGCGCGCAGGCCGGGATAGAAAAGCAATGACGAGGGGTGAGGGGATGCAGGATATGCAGCAGGGCAGGGAGCCGCTCTACGCGGGATCGACGGTGGCGGAGCTCTACCGCTCGGCGTTCAAATCCTTCGCGCAGCGCGAAGCGATCGTGGGGGACGGGGTACGCCTGAGCTATCAGGCGCTGGAAGCGCAGTGCCATCGCATGGTCCGGTACTTCGAGTCGATCGGGCTGCGCCGCCAGGATGGCATCAGCCTGCTGTCGGGCAACCGGGCGGACGCCGTGGTGGCGATCATCGCGGCGCAATTGATGGGCTTGCGCTACACCGCGCTGCATCCGCTCGCCGCGCAGGACGACCACGTGTTTGCCTTGCGCGACGCGGGCATCAAGGCCCTGATCGTGGACGTGCCGCGCTTCGCCGAGCGCGGCGCCGCGCTGGCGGCGCTGGGCGTGGTCGAGCATGTGCTGACGCTGGGGCCGGCTTCGTTCGGCGCCGATGTCAACGCTGCGCTGCCTGCGTTCGATGGAGCCGATATCCCCTTGCGCGTCCAGCCCGAGGATATTTCCAAGATCTCCTATACGGGCGGCACCACGGGCAAGTCCAAGGGCGTGATCCACCGGCAGCGCACTACTGTGACCATGACACTGCAGCAGCTGGCTTGCTGGGAGTGGCCGGCGGAAACGCGCTTCCTGGCGGCGACGCCGATCTCTCATGCTTCGGGCGCCATCATGCTGCCGGTGTTGCTGCGCGGGGGCACCTTGTTCTTCATGAGCAAGTTCAGCCCGGAGGATTTCCTGCAAACCGTGGTGGCGGAGCGCATCAGTTCGACCTTCCTGGTGCCCACCCAGATCTACGGTCTGCTCGATTGCGTGACCCTGGACCAATACGATCTCTCGCCACTGCAGATGGTGCTCTACGGCGCGGCGCCCATCGCCGAGGCACGGCTCGCGCAGGCAGTGCAGCGCCTGGGTCCGGTGTTCTGCCAGATCTACGGGCAAGCCGAGGCGCCGATGACGATCAGCTATCTGCGGCGGCATGAGCACGACCCGCGGCGGCCCCAGCTGTTGCGCTCCTGCGGAAGGCCGCTGCCCGGCAACCAGGTCAAGCTGCTCGATGCCAACCTTCGGGAAGTCGGCCCTGGCGAGGTTGGCGAGCTATGCGTGCGCGGGCCGCTGATCATGCATGAATACCTGAACCGGCCGGAGGAAACCGAAAAAGCCCTTGCCGGCGACTGGCTGCATACCGGCGACATGGCGAGGCAAGATGCCGACGGCTACCTGTATATCGTCGATCGCGCCAAGGACATGATTATCTCGGGCGGTTTCAACGTCTATTCCAGCGAGGTCGAGAACTGCCTGGCGCAGCACCCCGCGGTATCGCTGTCGGCAGTGATCGGCCTGCCCCATCCCAAGTGGGGCGAAGCCGTCACGGCGGTGGTGGTGCTGAAACCGGGATGCAGCGCCAACGCGCAGGAGCTGATTGCCTTTGTGGCGGAGCGCAAGGGCGTGGTCAATGCGCCGAAGACCGTGGTGTTCGAAGCCAATCTGCCGCTGACCGCCGTCAGCAAGCTCGACAAGAAGGCCATCCGGGCGATGTACGCGCACGGCAATGCCAATACCACGGATGGCACGGACAGCACGGACAACATGGTCAGTTCGCCGCAGCACATCGTCTGAACGCCTGTTTGCGCAGCCGGCCGGTGCTGCTGCGCGAACAGCCGGACCTCGGTAGAATCGCTCACGACGTCGAATGCGAGAAGCACGGCCCTTATTTGCCCCATGCAGGTGCAACAACGCTCGGCACGCCCCGCATGTCCGCACGGAACCAAGGAATCAGACCCCATGAGCGATGCGAGTTTAACCCCCTCGGCCGAGAGCAAGCCTGTGCTCGAATACCCATGCGGAGACGCGCCGGCGCCGGGCAGCGTGCGGGAAATCGTACCGGGCGTGCTGTGGATCCGCATGCCGATGCCATTCGCGCTGAGCCATATCAACCTCTGGGCGGTGCGCGACGGCGCGGGCTGGGCGGGGGTGGACGCGGGATTGCAAACCAGCGAGACCGCCGCTGCCTGGCGCGATCTCTTCGCGCAGGGCGGGGCGCTGGCGGACGGGCTGACCCGGCTGTTCGTCACGCACATGCATCCGGACCATATCGGCATGGCCGGCTGGCTGACCCGCAAGCACGGTTGCCGCCTGTGGATGACCCGGCTGGAATACCTGAACTGCCGCGTTCTCGCCGCGGACACGGGGCGCGAGGCGCCGGAGGACGGCGTGCGCTTCTATCGCCGCGCGGGCTGGGACGACAACGCCATCGAGGCATACCGTGTGCGCTTCGGCGGCTTCGGCAAGTACGTCCATGCCTTGCCCGACAGCTACCGGCGCCTGCGCGACGGTGAGAGCCTGGCGATTGGCGATCACCAGTGGCGGGTTGTCGTCGGCAACGGCCACTCGCCCGAACACGCCTGCCTCTATAGCGAGACGCTGAAGATCCTGATCAGCGGCGACCAGATCCTGCCGCGCATCTCCTCCAACGTGTCGGTATTCCCCACCGAGCCCGACGCGGACCCGATGGGCGACTGGCTTGCCTCACTTGCCAGGCTGCGCCGGGAAGTCCCGGACGATGTGCTGGTGCTGCCGGCGCACAACGAGCCTTTCCGCGGCCTGCATGCGCGCATCGATTACCTGGAGCGCAGCCAGCGCCAGGCGCTCGACCGGCTGCGCCAGGCGCTGTCCGAGCCAAAGCGCGCGGTGGATGTCTTCGCCGAACTGTTCTCCCGCCCCATTGGCGGGGAGCCCGGATTGCTGGGCATGGCGACTGGCGAGAGCATTGCCCACCTGAACTACCTCGTGCATCGGGGGGAGGCCGTGATGGAAGTGGGCCCGGACGGCATCGCGCGGTATCGCAAGGCCTGAGTCCGGCGGCGGTCAGATCCAGGCGTCGTTGACCGCCGTCCGCTCACCGCCCTCGCCGCCGGTATTCACCACGCCCCGGGGTTCGATCAGCAGCAGCTTCACCTCCGTTTCGGCAAAGGGCTTGTGCTCGACGCCCCTGGGCACCACGAACATCTCGCCTGCCGATAGCCGTACCTGTCCATCGCGGAAATCGATGCGCAGTTGCCCTTCCAGCACGATGAACGTCTCATCGGTATCGGCATGGCTGTGCCAGATGAAATCGCCCTCGATCCTGACCAGCTTGAACTGGTAGTCGTTCATCTCGGCGATCACCTTCGGCGTCCACTGCTCGTGGATCAGGCCGAGTTTCTGCGCGAAATTCAGGCTTTGGTACTTACCGGTGGCGRTTGCCAGATCGTTGTCCATGGCGTTGCTCTCCTTGCCTTGTCATGGGGGCTCACCTTAGCAAGGCGTACGGGGGGAATCTTGTACGATCGTGCAAGCCTCAGCGAGCCGCGGGCGCGGCCACGCCCTGCATGTTCATCCAGCGCGCAGGCGACAGGCCGTAGGCCTTGCGGAAGTGGCGCGTCATATGGCTCTGGTCCGTGAATCCCGCGGCCAGGGCGGCATCGGCCAGCGACTGGCCCCGTACCAGCAGCGACCGGACCTGGTCGAGCCGGCGCATGGTCAGGTAGCGGTACGGGCTGGTGCCGTACAGCAAGCGGAAATCGCGCGACAGGCTCCAGCGGTCTCGTCCGCTGTGCGCTTCCAGTTCGCCCAGCGTGACCGTGCGGTGCAGCGCGCCGTGGATATACTCGCGCGCCCGCTCGGCGGCCTGGTAGTCGTAGCCCTGGCGGCGGGCAGGCGCACCGGATACCGCTTCCAGCGCATGCGCAAGATCGAACAAGGCGTCGTCTTCCTCCAGCGGATCGATTGGGCTGTCCATGCCCTGGAGCAGGATACCGGTTGCCGCGCGCAGCCGCGGGTCCCTGGATATGCCATCCTTGATGAACGGGAGCGGCTTGCCGCCTAGCACCTGCTGGATCAGCGCCGGTTCGATATACATGATCCGGTACTTGAAGCCAGCGTCCGAACCGGCCTCGCCGTCATGGGGCTCATCGGGATGCAGCACGACGGTCCCGCCGGGCAGGCTGTTGCGCTGCCCGCCCCGATACTGGAAGCGCTGCACGCCGGAGAGCGTGCGCCCGATGGCGTAGGTATCGTGGCGATGCATATCGTAGCCGTGCCCCGAGAAGAACGCTTCGATGCGCTCCAGCCGGCCTTGCTGCGGCGCGCGAAGTACCCAGTCCCTGGGTGTGTCTTTCATGCGCATGTCGGTTCATCCCTCGCGGTTGCCCTGGCGCTGGCATCCCGGCGGGATCACCAGACCGGCACCTTGGGCAGATGCCAATCTTGCCACACAGCCAGCAGCCGCAGGGCGAAGCTGCCGGCACCGCCCGCCAGCGCCGCCAAGGTCGGCGGGAGGCCGATAACCCGGGCCGCTCTGCGGCGTTCGCGGTCTTGTGCAGGCCGGTGATGCGCGTTTGCCGCTCAGGTACCCAGGTTCAAGCCGAAGTTCACCTTGAACAGGATCAGGATCCCGAACACGGCGAACAGCGCCGCGGCGACGAAGCGCATCTTGCTCAGCGGGATAATGCGGGTCAGGCGATCGCCCAGCAGGACCGCGGGCACATTGGCCGCCATCATGCCCAGCGTGGTGCCGACCACGACCATGCCCAGGTTCGCGTACTGCGCACCCAGCGCAATGGTGGCGAACTGGGTCTTGTCGCCCATTTCGGCGAGGAAGAAGGCCACCACGGTGGTGGCGAAGGCGCCGGCCTGCTTGCCGTTTTTCCCTTCGTCGTCGAGCTTGTCGGGGATCAGGGCCCAGGCGGCGAATCCGAGGAAAGCGATGCCCAGCACCCAGCGCGTCACATCCGGGCTGACGTGCGAGGCAGCCCAGTCGCCCAGCGCGGCGGCAAAGAGGTGGTTGAAGATGGTTGCGACGAAAATGCCCGCAATGATGCTCCACTGCTTGCCGGGAAACCGGGACGCCAGGAGAAAGGACAGGAGCTGAGTCTTGTCGCCCATTTCCGCCAGGGCGACCATGCCGAATGAAGCAATGAGTGCTTCCATGAGATATCCAAAGGGGCTGGCAACACACGAACCAATGACTTCGCTGCCCAGTGCCAGCCCCAGCTGGTGGACAGAAAAGTCAAAGGTCTCGCAGAGCCAATCAGGCTGCCGGCGCCATGGTTTTTTGTACCAAGTATGTTGACGTCGGCTCCTCCAGGGGGACTGGAGGCTAGCTACTCCCCTAAGACGGCGCAGATGATAGCACAAGCCTGTGCTGGCGGGGATCCGGTGCGCCGGGCGATCAAAGGTTTGTCACGGCTGGCATCGGCGCCTGGTGCCCTGCCTGGTGCCCTTTGACGCACAGCCTTGCCGCGAACAATACTATAGGGCTTTGGGGTCACCCAGGCTCCAGCCATGCCAGACCATACCGACGCTACCGACGCTACCGATTCGCGATGACCCAGCCCGATATCCACGACCACGCCTCCCTGATCAGTGCCTTCCGGCGCGGCCACCGCCCCGCCTACCTGTTTTTCTGGGGCCACAGCGCCAGGCCGGGGGCCGCGGTGGGCAAGGAGTGCCTGTCGCAGTGGTGGCCCGCCCGGTTCAGCGTGGATGGCCAGGTGTTCGCCAGCGCGGAGCATTTCATGATGGCTGGCAAGGCGCGCCTGTTCGGCGACGAGCCTGCCCTGGCGCGGATACTGGCGGCGCCTTCGCCCGCCGCGGCCAAGCGGCTTGGCCGCGAGGTGCGCGGCTTTGACGAAGGGCGCTGGAATGCCGCGTGCCAGGCGCTGGTGACGCAGGGCAATATCGAGAAATTCCGCCAGAATCCGGACCTCGCCGGCTACCTGCTCGGCACCGGGCGGCGCGTGCTGGTGGAGGCCAGCCCGGTCGATCGCATCTGGGGCATCGGCCTGGCTGCCGACGATCCGCGCGCGGCCAATCCCGATCAGTGGCGCGGGCCCAACCTGCTCGGATTCGCGCTGATGGCTGCGCGCGAGGCGCTAGGAGATGGCGCGGCGCGTTAGAGCGGGACGAAGGGTCAGAGCCATCCGCCCGTTTGCTCCGGTCCGGGTCAGTCCTCGGCGACGAAGCCGGTAGCCTCCACGATCGGCTTCCAGGCAGCACGCTCCAGCTGGATGCGGTGCCGCGCTTCTTGTCCCGGCCCGGCGGCCACTTCCAGCCCCAGGGCCTCCAGCTTGGCCGCGGTCGCGGCATTGGCCGAGGCGGCAATGAACATCTTCTCCACCCTGGCGACCACATCCGCTTGCGTGCCGGCCGGCAGGAAGGCGCCGTACCAGCTGGTCGCGTATTCGAACTGGCTGAAGCCCTGTTCCTTCAGCGTGGGCACTTCCGGCAAGGCCTTGGCGCGCCGCGTGCCGCTCACCCCCAGGAATTGCAGCTTGCCGCCCTTGTACAACGGCATCATGCTGGCGACGGCATCCCAGCCGATCGACACCGTACCGCTGATCACGTCCACCAGCATCGGAGACGCGCCACGGTAGGCAGCGGGCGTAACGGAAATGCCGAGCTTCTTGCCCAGTGCCACCGTGCCGAGGTGGCCGGCGCTGCCGATGGTCGCCAGGCCCAGGCTGGCGCTGCCGGGATTGCGCCTGGCCCACTCGACGTATTCCTTCATGTTCTTGTACGGCTGCTGGACACCGGCGGCAATCACGGTGGGCACGTCGGTCAGCACGGCGGCCGGTACCAGGTCTTTGTCCGCGTCATATCCCAGCTTCTTGTAGGTCAGCGGGAAGATGGTGAACAGCGGCGAGGGGCCGATGAAGATGGTCTTGCCATCGGGCCTGGAGCGCTTGACGTAGTCGAGCGCCAGGCGCGCCGACGCGCCGGGTTTGTTCTCGACGATGATGGTGCCGTGCCCATCCTGGCGCAGTTGTTCGGCGTAGATCCGGGCCAGGCTGTCGGCCGCGCCGCCGGGCGCGTAGCCGACGATGATATGCATCGGGGCCGCCGCATCCTCTGCCGCGAAGGCCGGCCGGGGCAGGGCGAGGACAGCAACGGCACATGCCGGAAGCGCCAGGGCGTTGATCACAAAATTGCGGCGGAAAGCGTGGGTCATGGCGGGTGCGGTTTGAATCGATGAATAAACGGGGTGCGGCGCGTTATAGCTGCGGCCACTGGCCCAGCAGCCCGTGCGCGGCTTCGAACAGCGCGGACACGCGGAGCAGCTCGGCGTCGCCGCGGAACTGTCCCACCAGCTGGAAGCCGATCGGCAGCCCGTCGCTGCCGAAGCCGCAGGGCAGGCTGATGGCGGGATGGCCGGTCATGTTGAACGGCATCGTCCACGGGAACCAGTGCGCGCGGACGTTTTCGAATGCCTGGCCGTCGATGTCGATGGTGCCGAACAGGTCTTGTTCGATGGGTAGCGCCGTGCGTGTGAGCGTCGGCATGGCGAGGAAGTCGCCGCGCTGCAGCAGCGCCTGCACGCGCAGGAACAGTTTCGAGCGATCGAACATCGCCTGCTGGTACTCCACGCCGCTGACCTGCGCGGCGGAGGCCACCTGCTTCAGGAACGTGGCGCTGAGCTGGTCGCCGTGCTCCGCCGCGATGGCGGCAAAGCGCGCGCGCCAGACCGTATGGTTGATCGCGCGCCAGATGGGTTCCACGTCAAAGCCATCACCGGAGAAGGCTTCCAGTTCCGCGCCTAGCCCGGCCAGCTTCGACAGGCTCGCCTCGAATGCCCGCGCAACCTCCGCCGATACCGGACGCCCCGGCGGCGCCAGGCAGTAAAGAATCCGGCGGCCGCGCAAATCCCCTTGCGGGCGGGCGGCGCCGGCGTAGTCCGGCTTCGGCACGCCGATCGACCACGGATCGCAGGCATCTTCGCCGGCCATGACCTGCATCATCAGCCCGGTGTCCGCGACCGTGCGCGTGGTGGGCGTGACATAGGTCTGGTTGCCGAAGAGGTCCTGCGCCTGGCTGTGCGGGATCACGCCGTTGCTCTGCTTGATGCCGACCACGCCGTTGCACGCCGCCGGAATCCGCGTGGAGCCGCCGCCGTCGGTGGCGACCGCAAGCGGCGCGATGCCGCTGGCCACGGCAACCGCCGCGCCGCCGCTGGATCCGCCGCTGGTGCGCTCGCCGCTCCATGCATTGCGCGTGCGGCCGAACAGGGGCGAATCGGTCAGGCATTTGGAGCCGAACTCGGGCGTGGTGGTCTTGCCAATCAGGATGGCGCCCTGCTCGCGCAGGCGCGCGATGGCTACCGCATCCTGGTCGGGCACGTTGTCCCGGTATGGCGCCACGCCAAACGTGGTGCGCACGCCCTTGGTGTTGACGAGGTCCTTCGCGGTGAACGGGATGCCGTGCAGCAGCCCCAGTGGCTTGCCCGCGATGACCGCCTGCTCCGCCTCGCGGGCCGCGGTCATGGCTTCATCGGCGCATAGCGTGATGAAGCAGTTCAGTTCGGGCTGCAGCCGGGCAGCGCGGTCGAGCACGGCCTGCGTGAGTTCGACCGGCGATATTTCCTTGCGGGCGATGCGGCCCTGGAGTTCGGTGGCGGACAAAAAGCAAAGCGCATCGCTCATCGGCGGGGGTCTCCAGAAACGTCTCGGGTGGCCTGGACGCCACGCCATGCTATGCAGGGCTTTGGTTTTTGGATCCAGAATCCAGTGTTTGAGGCTATAGTAGACCCGTGGGCAGCCCTTGTAAACTGCGCCAACCTGTCTGGATCACCCGGTGCGGAGATGCGCCGGAATATGCGGAAATGCGCTGCGCCAAGAGGGGGCAAATGTCGGAAATGTCGGAAACATTCGAGTGGCAAGGCCGGGTGCGGCTGGTCGAGGAAGTCGCGCAGGTGCTGCGCCAGCGCATCTACCGGGGCGTCTACCCGCCGGGCAAGCCGCTGCGGCAGGTCGAGATTTCGGAGGACCTGAAGATCAGCCGCACGCCGCTGCGGGAAGCCCTGCGCATTCTCGAACGGGAAGGCCTGGTCAGCGCCGAGACTGCGCGCGGCGTCACCGTGGTCAGCGCGGATTTCCGTCAGTTGATGGATGCCTATGAACTGCGCGAGGTAATCGACGGCCTCGCCGCTCGCCTGGCGGCGTCACGCGCGAGCGAACTGGCCGGAGCGCCTTTGCGCGCCATCATCGAAACCCAGCAGGGGAGCCTCGAGCCCTGGCTGCCTGAGGTTTATACAGCGGCCAATGTCGAGTTCCATACTGCCATCATCGGCCTGGCAGCGAACGAGTACCTGGCGAGGCAGGTACCCATCGTGCATATGACGTCGCAGGTGTTCGCGCCACGGATCCTGTTTGCGCGGGACCGCGCGCAGGCCGCCATCGGGGAGCACGAGCAGATCGTCGCGGCGATCGAGCGCGGGGATGCCGGCCAGGCGGAAGACCTGGCCCGCTTGCATATCCGGAATTCCATGGCGCGGCTAAGGGCCCTCGCGCAGATGGCTGCGGATGATGCGCCGGCCATCGCCGAACCCTGAAATGCGCAGCGGTGCGGCAACCGGCCCGGATTATTGCTGCGGGCTCTTGGCGGTTTGCGGCGTGTCCTGCCGCAGCGCGGGATGATGCCGGCTCACGCTTCTTGCACCGAACAACAGCGCCCCGATAAAAACCACGATATACGCCCCGAAAGTGAGTGCTCCTTCCATGGCTGACCCCTCTGCTTTTGTGTGGTTATTCTTCTTGGTTAGGCAATCAGTATGCGCAAGATAAAGACCAGTCCGCTACCACTCGGCGGAGGGGGGGTGAGGAGGAAATCGGGGGGAAATCTACCTCGTTTGGGGTACAACCGCGGGGCATTGCGGCAATAGACAAGGCATAAGACAAAAGGGGGGCGATCGCTCCCCCGCGCTATCGCCCGGCATCCTGGTTGCCCTATGCCGCCGCAGCCTTCACGGCACCGCTGGCGAAGAAGCTCCGCAGGTTGTCGAAGACCAGGTCCGCCATCGCATTGCGCGTTTCGTGCGTGGCACTCGCGATATGCGGCAGCAGCACGACGTTGTCCAGCGCGAACAGGGCTTCAGGGACGTGCGGCTCGTTCTCGAACACATCCAGGCCGGCGCCGGCGATGCGCCGGTGCACCAGCGCATCCACCAGCGCCACCTCGTCAACCACGGTGCCGCGCGCGATATTGATCAGGAAGCCTTCGGGGCCGAGCGCTTCGAGCACGGCGGCGGAAACCAGGTGCCGGGTCTCCGGCCCGCCCGCGGTGGCAATGACCAGGAAATCCGCCCACCTGGCCATCTCGATCAGCGAGGGCTCGTGACGGTAGGGCGCATCCGCCGCGGGGCGCCGGCTGTTGTAGCGTACCTCCATGTCGAAGCCGGAGCCGCGCCGGGCGATCACGCGGCCGATGCGGCCCATGCCGATGATGCCCAGGCGCTTGCCGCTGACGCGCGTGCTGAGCGGGAACTGCGCCTTGGGCCATTCGCCGCGCCTGACAAAGCGATCTGCCGCGCTGAAGCCGCGCGCCACGTCCATCAGCAGGCCAAAGGCCGTGTCGGCCACGCAATCGTTGAGCACGTCGGGGGTATAGCCAACTGCGATGCCGCGCGCGCGCGCGGCTTCGAGGTCGATCTTGTCGAGGCCCACGCCAAAGCTGGAGATGACCTTCAGCGCCGGCATGGCCGCGATTATGGCCGCGTCGACGCCGATCGCGGCGCGTGTGGTCAGCGCGGCAAACTCGGCGCCGTGGCTGGCGAGGAAGGCGGCGGGATCGGTTTCGGCCCACAGGGGGTGGACGTCATAGTGTTCGGCCAGGCTGGCTTCGAGTGCGGCCGGCAAGCGTCCATGCTGGAGCAGGCGTTGTTTCATGAGAAGAGATCCGGTTGGTGAGCGCGATGATTGCGCGAGGCTGGCGATGTCAGTCCGCGCTGAGTTTGTTGTCCAGGATGATCCTGGCGTAGCGCTTGCGATCGGTGGCGATCAGGTCCGCGAACTGGGCCGGCGTGCCGCCGACGGGAATGGCGCCCTGTGCAATCAGCTGTTCGCGCACGGCGGGCATCGCCACCACTTCCTTGACGCCGGCGGCGATCTTGTCGACGATTTCCCTGGGCGTGCCCGCCGGAGCCAGCAGGCCGACCCACGATCCCGATTCGGCGCCGGCAATACCGGCTTCCGCCAGGGTCGGCACGTCCGGCAGCGCGGGGGAGCGGACCTTGCTGGTCACGGCCAGCGCGCGCAGCTTGCCCGATTTCACATGGCCGGCGGTTTCCAGGATGGAGGCGAACAGCATGTCGACATTGCCCGCCATCAGGTCGCTCATGGCGGCGCCGCCGCCCTTGTAGGGCACGTGCAGCAGATCGATGCCGGTGGCAGCCTTGAAGATCTCCGCCGACAAATGCGGCGAGCCGCCGCTGCCCGAGCTGGCGTAGGTCAGCTTGCCGGGCTGCGCCTTGGCCAGCGCCACCAGTTCTTTCGGCGTCCTGGCCGGCAGCTTGGGCGTGACGACCAGCGCGAACGGCAGCTCCGCCATCAGGCTCACCGGCACGAAGGCGGCCGGGTTGTAGCTGAGCTTCTTGTAGAGCGTGGGATTGATGGATTGCGTGCCGACATTGCCCGCGACCAGCGTGTAGCCATCCGGCCTGGCGCGGGACACGATGTCCAGCCCGACGTTGCCGGCCGCGCCGGGCCGGTTGTCCACCAGCACCGGCTGGCCCCACAGTTGCGACAGCCGCAGCGCTACCAGGCGGGTGCCCACATCGGTGCCGCCGCCAGGGGCGAACGGCAGGATGATGGTCACGGGCTTGGCCGGCCAGGCCACGCCGGGCTGGGCGTGCGCGGCGGGCAGCCACGCGCCGATAGCCAGGGCGATGAGTGCCGCGCGACGGCGCGGTTTCAGGGGGGTGAGCAAGCGCATGTTCTGTCTCCAGGAGTACTGCTTGAGTGCCGGGTGCGATGGCCCGGCGGCATGTGTGGGGTAGCGGCTGCCGGCGCGCCGCTCATTCGGGCTGGATGCCGGCGTCCTTGGCAACCTTGGCCCACTTGCCCATTTCCACCTCAAGGAAACTGGCGAATTGCGCGGGGGTGCCGCCCGCGGGTTCGATGCCGGCGTTCTGCAGGCGCTCGCGCACATCGGGCGATGCGAGCGCTTTGTTGATCTCCGCGTTGAGCTTGTCCACCACCGCCCTGGGCGTACCGGCCGGCGCGAGCACGCCGCCCCAGGTGCTGGTTTCATAGCCGGGCAGGCCGGCTTCCGCCATGGTCGGGACCTGCGGCGCGGTCGACGAGCGCCTGGCCGTGGTCACGGCGAGCGGGCGCACCTTGCCCCCCTTGACCTGCGGGCCGATCGCGGCAACCGTGTCGAACATCAGCGACACGCGGCCGCTGGTCAGGTCCGGATGCGCCAGCGTGCTGCCCTTGTAGGGAATGTGGACCATGTCGATGCCGGCCATGCTCTTGAACAGCTCGCCCGAGAAGTGCGGCGCGCCGCCCGAGCCGCTGGACGCGAACGACAGCTTGCCCGGGTTGGCCTTGCCATAGGCGATCAGTTCCTTGACGGATTTCACCGGCAGGGAAGGGGACACCACCAGCATCAGCGGCACCACGTGGGTCAGCACCACCGGCTCGAAACTCTTGATGGTGTCGAAGGGCAGCTTCTTCACCATGCTCGGATTGATCGCGTGGCTGCTGGCCACCAGCGCCAGCATGTAGCCATCCGGCGGGCTCTTGGCGACCAGGTCGGTGCCGATGATGCCGGTGGCGCCGGGGCGGTTGTCCACCACCACCGGCTGGCCCCAGGCCTCGGTCATCTTCTGGCCCACCAGCCTTGCCACAAGGTCGATGGCGCCGCCGGGTGAGGCGGGCACGACGATGGTGATGCTCTTGGCGGGGTAGGCTGCGTCGGCGGCGTGGGCGCCAGGCGTGGCGAGGGCCAGGGCGGCGGCGATGCCGGCCAGCGCCTGGACGATGGGTTTGGTGTTGATGTGCATGTCGTCTCCTGCGCGATTCAGTTCGCGCTTATTGGTTTTGTTCAGTGAGTAGTTCCCGGCGCTAACGTGATCAACTACGCAATCGATTACGCAATCGATTACGCGATCAATTCGCCGTTGCGCCCGACTTCTTCACCAGCTCCGCCCAGCGCGGAATCTCCTTGCCCATGAAGGCCGCCAGTTCGGCAGGGCTGCTGCCCACCACTTCCATGCCAAGCTGCTGCGTCATCCGTTGCTGCACGGCGGGCTGCTTCAGCGCGCGCACCACTTCGGCGTTCAGCCGCTGCACCACGTCCTTCGGCGTGCCGCGCGGCGCGTAGAGAGCCTGCCACGACACCATTTCAAAGCCCGGCACGCCGGCCTCCGCCATGGTCGGCACATCGGGGGCCAGCGCCGAGCGCTTGGGCGAGGTCACGGCCAGCGCGCGCAGCTTGCCGGCCTTGATCATCGCGTCGCCCGCCGTCAGCTGATCGAAGAGAAAGGGGAYGAGGCCGGCAGCCACGTCCTGTATCGCCTGCGGGCTGCCTTTGTAGGGCACGTGGGTCATCGGCACCTTGATCATGTCGGCGAACAGCTCGCCGGCCAGGTGGGTCGAGGTACCCGCGCCGGAAGATGCGAAGCTCAGGCCCGGATGCTGCTTCGCATAGGCGATCAGTTCCTTCACGTTATGGATCGGCAGCTTGGCATCGACCATCAGCACATTTGGCACGTAGGCGATCAGGCAGACCGGCTCGAAATCCTTCACCGGGTCGTAGGTGAGGTTCTTGTACAGGCTGGCATTGATGGCATGCGTGCTGATGGTGCCGCCGAACAGCGTGTAGCCATCCGCCTTCGCGCGCGCAACGTAGCCCGCGCCCACCGCGCCGGCCGCGCCGGGGCGGTTCTCGACCACGACCGGCTGGCCCAGCGACTTCGAGATTTCCTGCCCGATGGTGCGGGCGACGATGTCGGTCGAGCCTCCCGCCGCGAACGGCACTACCCAGGTGACCGGGCGCGACGGCCATTTGTCCTGGGCGTGGGCGCCCGCGCCGAAGAGCCCGATGGCGCCGGCGGTAGCCAGCATGCCGAGGGCGGCAACGTGGCGCAGCGCGCCTCGCTTACTGTGATTCATCTTGTCTCCATCCGTGGCGGCCTCGCCCCGCGGTTCGGGGCCGGCTGTCTCATGTGCTGGTTTGCGCTGCGCGCAAGGTGAGTGCTCAGCGGCCCGTGGCCTGCCGCCATGCGGCGAAGTCCAGCCGGCTTTGCTCCTGGGTCGGCGGATACAAGCCGATGATCGAGCGGCCCTTCATCACTTCCTCCGTGACGAAGTCCTCGAAGGCGGTCATCTCCACGGCTTCCGCCGCGATGTCTTCGGCCAGGTGCCGCGGGATGACGATCACGCCTTCCGCATCGCCAACCACCACGTCGCCGGGGAACACCGCGACGTCGCCGCAGCCGATCGGCCCGTTGATCTCGATCGCCTGGTGCAGCGTCAGGTTGGTGGGGGCGGAAGGGCGGTGGTGATAGGCCGGCATGGCGAGCCGGGCAATCTCCGGCGAATCGCGAAAGCCGCCGTCGGTGACGATGCCGGCCGCGCCGCGCTGCATCAGGCGGGTGATCAGGATCGAGCCGGCGGAGGCGGCGCGCGCGTCCTTGCGGCTGTCGATCACCAGCACCGCGCCCGGCGGGCATTGTTCTACCGCTTGCCGCTGCGGGTGGTTCGGGTCCTGGAACACCGTGATCGGGTTCAGGTCTTCCCGCGCCGGGATATAGCGCAGCGTAAAGGCCTCGCCGACCATATTGCCGCGCTCGGGATTGAGCGGATGCACGTCCTGGATGAACTGGTTGCGCAGGCCGCGCTTGAACAGCGCGGTGCACAGGGTGGCCGTGCTGACGGTCTTGAGCTGGTCGATGATTGGCTGGCTGAGCTTGCTGGCTTGGGTCATGGCGGGTCCGGAGTCGGTGAGCGGATTCGGTGATCAGTAGATGCTGGGCTCGCCCGTGGGCGCGCCGAAGTCGGTTTGCAGGAAGTCGAAGTCGCAGCCGTCGTTGGCCTGCCGGATGTGCTGGGAGAACATCCAGCCATAGCCACGCCCGAAGCGCGGTGGCGGCGGCGTCCATGCGGCCTTGCGGCGAGCCAGTTCCTCGTCGGACACTTCCAGGTGGATGCTGCGGCGGTCGATGTCGACCGAGATCATGTCGCCGGTGCGCACCAGCGCGAACGGGCCGCCGATATAGGACTCGGGCGAGACATGCAGGATGCAGGCGCCGTAGCTGGTGCCGCTCATGCGCGCATCCGACATGCGCAGCATGTCCCGCACGCCTTGTTTCACCAGTTTCTTGGGGATGGGCAGCATGCCCCATTCCGGCATGCCGGGGCCGCCTTGCGGGCCGGCGTTGCGCAGGATCAGGATGTGGTCGGCGGTGACGTCGAGGTCGTCGCGCTCCACCGCTTCCTTCATCGACGGATAGTCGTCGAACACCAGCGCAGGGCCAGTGTGTTTGAAGAAGCGTTTCTCGCAGGCGCTGGGCTTGATCACGCAGCCGTCCGGCGCGATATTGCCCTTGAGCACGGCCAGCGCGCCTTCCTGGTAGAGCGCGTTTTCCGGGGTGCGGATCACGTCGTCGTTGTAGACCTCCGCGCCCGCGATGTTCTCGCCCAGGGTGCGGCCGGTGACGGTCATGGCATCCAGGTGGAGTTTGTCGCCGATGCGGTTCATCAGCGCCGGCAGGCCGCCCGCGTAGAAGAAATCCTCCATCAGATACTTGTCGCCGCTGGGCCGGATATTGGCGATCACCGGCACGCGCCGGCTGGCCGCGTCGAAATCTCCCAGCCCGATGTCGTGCCCGGCGCGGCGCGCCATCGCGATCACGTGGATGATGGCGTTGGTGGAGCAGCCCATCGCCATGGCCACCGCAATCGCGTTCTCAAAAGAGGCGCGTGTCTGGATCCGTTGCGGGGTGAGGTCCTCCCACACCATGTCCACGATGCGCCGTCCGGCTTCGGAGCACATGCGGATGTGATTGGCGTCGGCGGCCGGGATGGACGAGGCGCCCGGCAGCGTCATGCCAATGGCCTCGGCAATCGCCGTCATGGTGCTGGCGGTGCCCATCGTCATGCAAGTGCCGTGGCTGCGGGCGATGCCGCCCTCGATGCCGATCCACTCGGTCTTGCTGATATTGCCGGCGCGGCGCTCGTCCCAGAATTTCCAGGCGTCCGAACCGGAGCCCAGCACGTTGCCCTTCCAGTTGCCGCGCAGCATCGGGCCGGCCGGCACATAGATGGCCGGCACGCCCGCGCTCGACGCCCCCATCAGCAAGCCGGGCGTGGTCTTGTCGCAGCCGCCCATCAGGACCGCGCCGTCGATGGGATGGGAGCGGATCAGCTCCTCCGCCTCCATCGCCAGCATGTTCCGGTACAGCATGGTGGTCGGCTTGACCGCGCTCTCCGACAGGGAGATGGCGGGCAACTCGATGGGGAAGCCGCCGGCCTGCAGGATGCCGCGCTTGACGTCGTCGACGCGCTGCTTGAAATGGGAGTGGCAGGGGTTGATGTCGGACCACGTGTTGATGATCGCGATGATCGGGCGGTCCAGCCATTCGTCGGGCGAGTAGCCCATCTGCATGATGCGCGAGCGGTGCCCGGAGGAGCGCAGGTCGTCGGGAGCAAACCAGCGCGCGCTGCGCAGCGTTTCGGGCGTCTTCTTTCGGGACGTCATTGTCTCTTCCATGGGTGTTGTCATCGGGATCGCCCTCCCTTGGAGGTACGACAACTGATCTCATGTGAGCCATTAAAGCACTAATATATTAGTGTGTCAAACGGGAAAACTTTCTATTAGAATGCCTGCAGGGGACGCGAAGCAGCGTCCTTATGCGCGATAAGGCGCATCAATGTCCTGAAACCAGACCACCAGATGGAAGCCACCCTGTCCCCTCCCCAGATGCATTTCCAGTTCGACCGCACCCGGCACGCCGCGCCGCAGGTGTTCGAGCATATGCGGGACATGATCATCTCGATGACGCTGACCCCCGGCACGGTGCTGTCGCGTACCGAGCTGGCCGCGCAATACGGCATCAGCCAGACGCCGGTGCGCGATGCACTGATGCGGCTGAGCGAGGAAGGGCTGGTCGATATCTTCCCGCAGCACGCCACCGTGGTCAGCCCCATCAGTGTTGCCCTGGCGCAGCAAGCGCATTTCCTGCGGCGTTCGGTGGAAGTGGAAATCGTGCGCACCCTGGCGCAAGAACCCGACCCGGCGCTGGTCGAGCGGCTGCGCCTGAGCGTGGCACGGCAGCAGGCGATGCTCGCGGCGCAGGATTTCGCCGAGTTCTCCCTGTTCGACCAGGCTTTCCACCGCCAGATGTACGAAGCCGCGCGGGTGCCGGACCTGTGGATGCTGGTGCGCCGCCAGAGCGGCCACCTGGATCGGCTGCGCCGCTTGCACCTGCCGATCGCCGGCAAGGCGAACGCCGTGGTGGCGGATCACACCGCCATTGTCGATGCGATCGCCAGGGGCGACGCCGACGAGGCACAGGCCAGCCTGCGCCGGCACCTGTCCGGCACGCTCGCCAATCTTGACGAGATCCGTGCACGCTTCGGCAGCTATCTCGAGTAGATCGGTTTGCCGGATCGCCATGCCGGAACGCATGGCTCGCGCATCCGCATAACCCGCCGGAGGCCACGCTATGCGCCTAGCTGGCCAAAGCCCGACGTGCGGGCCAGCACGATCGCCTGCGCGCGATTTTCCACTTCAAGCTTGGAGAACACACTGGTGATGTGGTTGCGCACCGTCTTCTCGCTCAGGCCAAGATGCGCCGCGATCTGCGCATTGTCGCGGCCTTGCGCGATCAGCTCCACGATGTCCCGCTCGCGCCGGGTCAGCACGGTGAAGACAAGGTCCGCGCTGGGCGGGGTAGCGGGCAGGAACGCATGCACCTCGTCGAGCCAGCGTTGCCATGCCGGCTCGGTTTCCAGCAGCAGGTGGTTATCGCTTTCGAGCGGGACGAAGTGCGCGCCGGGAATCAGGCTGGCAATCAGCCGGCCCTCGTCGAAGGGCACGCGCGCATCGCGCACGGCGTGCAGCACCAGGGTGGGGCAGGATACCTGGCTTAGTTGGGACACCACATCGATTTCATTGAAGATGCGCATAAAGCGCGCCGCGTTGGCGGGCGAGGTCGACACGCGCTCCAGTTCGTTGAACCAGCGATGCTGCTCGGCGCTGCCGCCGGGGATGAACTGCGTCGTGAAGAACTGGCGGAAGGCGGGGTTCTCCTGGCCCCAGCCGATCTCGGCGAGCCGGTTCATCAGCTCGGCCTCTTCCCGCAGGCGAAGGTCGAGCGCCCGCTTGAGCCTGCCGCGCGCATAGCCGCCATGCAGGATCAGGTGGCTGACCCGCCCGGGATGCGCCACCGCGTAGGCGACCGCGATCGATGCGCCTTGCGAGATGCCCAGCAGCGGGAAGTGATCGACGCCGGTGGCTTCGACAATGGTCTCCAGGTCCTGCAGCCAAGCGTCGAAAGACAACTCGACATCGCGGTCGGACAAGCCGCAGCCGCGCTCGTCATAGCGCACCAGCGTGTGGCAATGCGATAGTTCGTTGAGAAGGTGGCTCCACACAGGGCTCTCGACATCGAACTCCAGGTGGCTCATCCAGTTCGCCGCCTTGACCAGCGGCGGTCCCTGGCCGCTGATGGCGTAAGCGAGGCGCACGCCATCCGGGCTGGTGCAAAGGCGAATCTGTTGCTTGCGCGTGGGCATGGGCGTTCACGCGGGCGGGAGTAGCCGGCGCGACAGGCCAAAGCACGGCTGCCGCGTACGGTGCACCGCGTGCTTCACCTAGCTTAGCAAAGGAAATCCTGCGTGAAGGTACCGTGGGTACCGTGTTTGCCGGCAGGTGCCGGGCACGCCTTTTCCACCGGTGGTGTCATGCGCAGCTTGATGCCTTGGGGCTTTGGGGGCCACGCATGACGTCCACTCCTTGTTGCGAGCCGGCCTTGTCGCCAGCGCTTATCTCGGGCTATGGCGATGGTGCGCCGTCATGCCGTGCCCATGGGTTGCAGGGCGGACAGGCATTCCGTGCCGCTAGCATACGGATCGGCCTGGCCGGTGCGCGCACCGTCGCTGAATGCGTCGCGCGGACCGCTGCGCCCGCCATCGGAGTAGGGGTCGCGAGGCCCGCTGCGCATGCCGTCCTGGTAGGGATCGAAGGGGCGGGACGCGCACGCTGAAAATCCCTGGCGGCCGAGCGTTGCCAGGGGAGTGCCCCCGGCTTGTCCGGAGCGTGCCCCGTCGGTGAAGGCGTCTCGCTGGCCCATGCGCGCCCCGTCGGTGAAGGCGTCTCGCTGGCCCATGCGTGCCCCGTCGGTGAAGGCGTCTCGCTGGCCCATGCGCGCCCCGTCGGTAAAGGCGTCTCGCTGGCTGGTGTGCGCGGGTGCGGTGCCCGGAGCCAGGTCACGCACGCCCGCGTTGGCCTGGGCTGTGGTGAGAAGGCCGGCAGCCAACGCGGCACCGGTGAGCAGGGTCTTGGCAAGATACATATGCATATCGGTCTCCATCAGGCGTGCCGGTCCTGGCGTTGCCATATCCGGCAAGTCCTTCCTATGGGCAATCTCCTCGGTGGCACCTGGCTGCACGTGACCGCCCTGACCGTGCAACGGCGATATGCGCGAGGTGAACCGGCAGCCATCCCATCCCTGGCTCGGCGCGCTGCGCATGACAGATTCCCATGTTCCTTTCCGCTTTCCTTTTGCCTCCTCGCTTGTCCCGGGCAGCCTCAGTGCAGGCAGGCCAGGAGCAGGACAAGCCGCTGCGCGTACCCCGTGCCGATGCCGGGCAACGCATCCGCGCGTGCCTTGACGTCGTGCCACAGGGCCTGCGCGGCCAGGGGCCACGGCGCCGGCTCCACCGCTGCCTGCCCGCGCAGGGAACGCGCCAGCGACAGCGCCCGGCCCAGGTCCCGAACCGGCATGTCATGGTCGCGGACCACCCGGCTCGCCGCCGCGAGCAGCGTGTCCCACGTGCCGGCCTCGCAGTACAGCGCATAGAACACCAGGACAGTTCCGCCAAGCACGAGCGATGCGGCGGCCGCGCCATCTGCCGTCAGGCCGCCCGGCAGGCGCACAGACAGCCGGGCGTGCGCCGTGCAGTGGGTGTATGGCCGGTGGGCGTCCCGAAACCGCAAGTGATCCATGACTCCGACTCCTCCTTCAACGGCATCGCACGGTGCGGCGGTGCAAGCGTAAGGCGAGCAGGTATTGTCGGCCGCGGATCGTGCGCAAACCATGAGGCGAGAGTCCCGGTCAGGGTCCAAAGGGGCCGGGCGCGGTCCCGGAGGCCGGGGCAGGAGTCCCGGGCGCGCGCGCGAGGGAGAGCGGAAGCGAAAAAGAAGGGAAGAAAAGCGGAAAAAAGGAAGCGTGAATGTTCTACCGTCGAACACCGCAAGGGTGGGTGCCGGCGTCGCAGCCACGAATATGCCACAAATTCTTCAAGTTGCTGAAACATTAGGCAGTCCGAACGGATTGGCGGCAGCATGCCGGTTAGCGGGAAGCGAACCCCCTGTTATCCACAGTATTTGTGGATAACACGACCCAAAAAAAGGCGGGTTCCAGCACAGGGCTGATTGTGTTGTCAAGCATCTAGAGGCTTTCCTCGGTTGGCTGCCCTGGGTGCCTTTGCGTCAATGATCGGGCGGCATTGCATGGCATCCATCGGGCCGCCGTTGCGGTCGCCGTCATGGTCGGCGCACCCACTTCGTCCTTGTCCGGTCCATTGTCTTACCCTATAGTTCTATTAATAGAACTAATACGGCAGCTTGGAGGAGACGATGGCAATGACGGCAGGCGCCCTGTCCGGGGTCAAGGTGGTGGACATCACGGCGGTTTTCATGGGCCCCTCGGCCACCCAGATGCTGGGCGACCTGGGCGCCGATGTGATCAAGGTGGAGCCGCCCGAGGGCGATGTCACGCGCGGCATCGGGCCTTGCGGCGACGAGAAGATGGGGCCGCTCTACCTGGGCCTGAACCGCAACAAGCGCGGCATCGTGCTGGACCTGAAATCGGCGGACGGGCGTGAAGCCTTGCTGCGGTTGGTGAAGGACGCCGATGTGCTGGCCTATAACGTCCGGCCGCAGGCCATGCAGCGGCTGGGGCTGGACTATGAAACCCTGTCGGCGCTGAATCCGCGCCTGGTCTATGTCGGCATGTTCGGCTTTTCGCAACGCGGGCGCTACGCGCCGCAGGCCGCCTTCGACGACCTGATCCAGGCCGCCAGCGGCTTGCCGCAGGCGGTGGCGATGGGCAGCGGCGACATCCCGCGCTATCTCCCGATCACCATCGCCGACCGCTCGGTGGGCCTCTACGCCTTCGGGGTGATCTGCGCCGCGCTCTATGCGCAGGCTCGCACGGGCAAGGGCCAGCGCGTGGATGTACCGATGTTCGAGACCATGGTGCCCTATGTGCTGGGCGACCACCTGTACGGCGAGACTTTCGTGCCGGCCAGGGGCGGCTTCGGCTATCCGCGCCTGTTGTCGCCGGAGCGGCGGCCGTACCGGACGCGCGACGGCCATGTGTGCTGCCTGATCTACCACGACCATCACTGGCGCACCTTCCTCAAGGCGATCGGCAAGGCGGAGTTGTTCGAAGCCGATCCCCGTTTCGCCAGTATCACCACGCGCACGGCGCACATCACCGAGCTCTACGCGATGGTCAGCGACGAGATGGTGAAACGGACTACGGAGGAGTGGCGCGCGTTGCTAAAGGAAGCCGATATCCCGGTGTTCCCCATGCACACGTTCGAGACGCTGCTCGACGATCCGCATCTGCGCGATATCGGCTTCTTCCGCGAGACGGACCACCCCGGCGTCGGCCGCATCCGGGAGATGGCGGTGCCGAGCGAGTGGTCGGGCACGCCGCCTGTCAACCAGCGCCACGCGCCGGGGCTGGGGGAGCATAGCCGCGAGGTGTTGCGCGAGGCCGGCTATGACGATGCGGAGATCGACAGGATGATGGCTGCGGGTGCGACGCGCGGACCGGTGAAGGCATAGGTGGAGACAGAGAGCATGCGTGCAAACGTGAACGTAAAAGACGACAGCAGCGCCAGGACGGTCCGCATCGGCGGCGCCTCCGGCTTCTGGGGCGACAGCAGCGTGGGCGCACCGCAACTGGTGCGCCAGGGCGGGATCGATTACCTGGTGTTCGACTATCTCGCCGAACTCACCATGTYGGTTCTCGCGGCAGCGCGCCTGCGCAAGCCGGAACTCGGCTACGCCACCGATTTCGTGACGGTGACGATGAAAAGCCTGCTCGGGGAAATCGTCGACCGCAATATCCGCGTGGTCAGCAACGCCGGCGGCATCAACCCGCAAGGCTGCGCGCAGGCGCTGGCCGCCATCGCCGCCGAGCAAGGCATCGCCGTGCGCATAGCGGTGGTGGAGGGGGACGATGTCATGCCGCTGCTGCCAGCTTTGCGCGAAGCCGGCGTGCAGGACATGGATGCGCAAAATGGCAGGCCCCTGCCGGAGAAACTGCTGAGCGCCAACGCCTATCTCGGCGCGCTGCCGATCCGGCAGGCGCTGGACCAGGGCGCGCAGATCGTCATTACCGGCCGCTGCGTCGACAGCGCGGTCACGCTCGGCGTGTTGATGCACGAGTTCGGCTGGCGGGCGGACGACTACGGCCATCTCGCGCAGGGCAGCCTGGCCGGCCATATCATCGAGTGCGGCTGCCAGGCCACCGGCGGGCTGCATACCGATTGGGAGAGCGTGCCGGACTGGCCCAACATCGGCTATCCGGTCGTGGAATGCCGCGCCGACGGCAGCTTCCTCGTTGGCAAGCCGCCCGGCACCGGCGGGCTGGTCAGCACCGCCACGGTCGGTGAGCAGATCCTCTATGAAATCGGCGACCCCGCCGCTTACCTGTTGCCCGACGTGACCTGCGATTTCACGCAGGTCACGCTGGCGCAGGCCGGTCCCGGCCTGGTGGAAGTGCGCGGCGCGCGTGGCCGCGCCCCCACCGGTACCTACAAAGTGTCGGCAACCTATGCCGACGGGTTTCGCTGCAATGCGCAGCTCACCATCGTCGGGTTCGACGCGGTGGCCAAGGCCGAGCGTACCGCGCAGGCCATCCTCGCGCGCACGCGCCGGCTGTTTGCCGAACACGGCTGGGCCGACTACACCCGCACGCATATCGACGTGCTGGGCGCGGAGTCCTGTTTCGGCCCGCACGCGCAGACGCGCCACACCCGCGAGGCGATCATGCGGCTGGCGGTCATGCATCCCGAGAAGGCCGCCCTGGAACTGTTCGCCCGCGAGATATCGGCTGCGGGAACGAGCTGGTCTCCGGGCACCACCGGGTCCGGCAGTGGCCGGCCCAGCCCGTCGCCGTCGATCCGGCAGTACGCCTTCCTGCTCGACAAGGACGCGCTGGCGCCCACGGTGCTGATGGACGGGGAGCGCACGCCAGTGGCGATGCCGCCGGCGCGAGCGCGCGCGGCAGGGGACGCCGCGCTGCCACCGCGCTCCACGGCGTCCGAATCCGCGCCCGGCCATCCCGGCGGCGACCTCGTCGAAGTCCCGCTGATCCGCCTTGCCTATGGCCGCAGCGGCGACAAGGGCGATATCTCCAACATCGGCCTGATCGCCCGCCGGCCGGAGTACCTGCCGCTGCTGCGCGCCGAGGTGACCACGGCGCGCGTGGCGCAGTGGCTCGGCCACCTGGTGAAGGGCCCGGTCACGCGCTACGACCTGCCGGGCATCGACGCGATCAACCTGGTCTGCGAAGCGGCGCTCGACGGCGGTGGCATGGCTTCGCTGCGCAACGACCCGCTGGGCAAGGGTATGGCGCAGATCCTGCTGGCAATGCCCGTGCGGGTGCCAAGAGGCCTGCTGCCATGAGCGAGGCGAAGCGTACCGCTGCCACCTCACTCACGGATGCCGGGCCGCAAGCGCTGCCCGAAGACGGCACCGGCGGGGTGGCGCGCTATCGGCAACTGGCCAGCGTGCTGCGCCACCGGATCGCGTCCGGCGAATGGCCGGTCGGGCACCAGTTGCCAACGGTCGAGCGGCTGGCGCAGACCTACGGCATCGCCCGCGTCACGGTCAGGCAAGCCTTTGCAGTGCTGGCCGAGGAAGGCCTGGTCAGCAGCCAGCGGGGGCGCGGCACGCATGTGACCGCCTTGCCGCCGGGCCCGAGCGAAGGCATGCGGTCGGTGATCAACGACGAACTCGTCGGCGGCAGCGAACTGGAAATCCGCATCCTGGACAAGCGCAAGGATGTCAGCCTGCCGCCCGGATTGCCCACGCGCGGCGAACCGCTGGACCGCTATGTTCGCCTGCGCAAGCTTCACCTGCACGATGGCGAGCCGTTCTGCCTGATCGAGCTATACGTGGCGGCATCCGTCTTCAGCCAGTTCCCGCGCGGCAGCGAGAAGCATCGCAAGATCGCCAGCCTGCTGCGCGAGGCGGTGGGAGAGCGGCTGGGCATGATGCACCAGACCATGACGGTGGAGCCCGCCGACTACGCGCTGGCGCGCGACCTTGCGTATGGATTCGCCGCGCCCATCGCCAAGATTGTCCGCACCACGCTCGATGTCGACGGCAAGGTGCTGACGGCGGGATGCTTCTGGTATCGCGGCGATCGCTTCATCCTCGACGTGGAATTGCCGGCCCACCTGACCGCGCGCTACCCGGCGCTGGCGGTGCCGGATAGCCGTAGCTGAGGCGCTTTTCATTTCGGGCCAGCCACCCGTGATTCTTACCATCCGACAGATGCCGAAGGCACATGAGGAGACAACATGACTCACCCATTCAAACGGCGGGCGATCGCCCGGTTGCTGCCAATGCTGGTGCTGGCCGCGGGTCCTGCAACCCCGGCGCGTGCGGCGGACGCCGGCGATTATCCCGCCAAGCCAGTGCGCGTGGTCGTCCCGTTCCCGGCCGGAAGCGGCACCGACAGCAGCGCACGCTTCGTGGCCGAAGCCGTTACGGGCCAGACCAGCAAATCCGTCGTGGTGGATAACCGGCCCGGCGCCAACGGCTTTATCGCGRCCCAGGCCGTCGCCACGGCGCCCGCCGATGGCTACACCATGCTCGTGACCACCAACACCACGCACGCGGCAAACGCTTCCCTGTTCAAGAAGCTGCCCTACGATCCGATCAAGGATTTCGCGCCGGTCTCGCTGATCGCCCGCAGCGGACTGGTGCTGGTGGTGCCGCCCGACAGCCCTGTGCACACGGTGGCGGACCTGACCGCGCTGGCCAGGGCAAAGCCGGGCAAGCTCACCTTCGCCAGCGGCAGTTCCTCCACCCGCATCGCCAGCGAGCTATACAAGATGATGGCCGGCGTACAGGCGCTGCACGTGCCGTACAAGGGCGTACCCGTGGCGCTGAYGGACTTGATGGGGCATCAGSTCGATTTC
>NZ_JBFTNE010000042.1:0-68906 GCF_056397325.1 Cupriavidus sp. 05N39 | reverse complement strand
GTGGATGGTCATCGCACCCACCATCAGCGCCATCACCGCGTTGGGCGGAATGCCCAGCGTCAGCAGCGGGATGAAGGAGGTTTGCGCAGCGGCGTTGTTGGCCGATTCCGGGCCTGCCACGCCTTCGATGGCACCCTTGCCGAACTCATGCGCGTACTTCGAGGTCTTCTTTTCCAGCGAGTAGGCCGCAAACGAAGCCAGCGCAGCACCGCCACCCGGCAGGATGCCCAGCGCCGAACCCAGCACCGTGCCACGCAGCACCGCGGGGATCATGCGCTTGAAGTCTTCCTTGGTCGGGAACAGGTTGGTGATGTGGTCGGTGAAGGTCTCGCGGGCATCCTTCTGTTCCAGGTTCGCGATGATTTCCGCGAAACCGAACACACCCATCGCCACCGAGACGAAGTTCAGGCCGTCGGTGAGTTCAGGCACGTCGAAGGAGAAGCGCGCCGCGCCCGAGTTCACGTCGGTACCGACCAGGCCCAGCAGCAGGCCCAGCACGATCATCGCAATGGCCTTGACCAGCGAACCGGAAGCCAGCACCACGGCGCCGATCAGGCCCAGCACCATCAGCGAGAAGTATTCGGCGGGACCGAACTTGAACGCCAGTTCCGACAGCGGCGCAGCAAATGCCGCCAGGATCAGGGTAGCCACGCAGCCGGCGAAGAACGAGCCCAGGCCGGCGGTGGCTAACGCCACCCCCGCTCGTCCTCGCCTGGCCATCTGGTAGCCATCGATGGTAGTCACCACCGACGACGATTCACCCGGCAGGTTGACCAGAATGGCGGTGGTGGAGCCACCGTACTGGGCGCCGTAGTAAATACCGGCCAGCATGATGAGCGCGGCCACCGGCGGCAGCGTGTAGGTCACCGGCAGCAGCATGGCGATGGTGGCCAGAGGCCCCAGGCCCGGCAGCACGCCGATCAGGGTACCCAGCACGCAGCCCAGGAAGGCGTATGCCAGGTTTTGCAGCGTCAGGGCGGTCGAGAAGCCGAGGCCCAGGTTGGCTAGTAGTTCCATATGGCCGTCTCCTTAACCTGCCAAGAATGCAGGCCACACCGGCATCTGCAGATTGATGCCATACACGAACGCACCCATGCTGATCAGCACCAGGATGACCGCGTTTGCGACAGCGCCTTTCCAGCTGAATTCATGGCTGGCCATCGAGGACACCAGTACCAGGACCAGCACGGACAACACCATGCCCAGCGGCTTGAGCATGAGGCCGAACAGCACCACCGAACCCAGGATCCACAACAGCGTCTTGATGTCCCAGCGCGCCAGCTGATCTTCTTCCTTCTTGGCGGACAGGGAACCCCACAGCACCAGCGCGCCCAGCAGGGCGAGCACGATGCCGAGCCAGAACGGGAAATATCCCGGGCCCATCTTGGCGGCGGTGCCCATGGAATAACCACGTGCGACCCAGGAAAAGCCGAATCCGACCAGGATGAACATCAGGCCGGAGGCAAAGTCCTTTTGGCTACGAATGCGCAAAATGATTCTCCTCGAAAAAACTGCTTGAAATCCGTGCGGCCGTCGATGTTGCAGTGCGCAAAAATGACGCTTGCATTCGTCCTGCCGCTGGCAGGGTGGAAATTAAGGGGGGGACCTTTCAGCTACCTTTCAGATGTCTGCAAAAATGGTCAATCTCCGGGTATCTCCCTAGGCGACATATGAAGGCGGGCCGGACGGCATGGCGCCGGCGCCGGATTGCGCCTCGCAACGGGGGCGCGGCAGTGCTGACATGGCGCTGCGTTATCATCGTCGGCTGCGCTGCCGTTGCCGCCGCGTACGCAGCCCGCGGCCGATGCGGCGCGGCATTGGTACTGAAAGGGAAAGCCGTCTTGGAAAGCATTGACCATGTCATCCTGATCGGCGCCATCGTGATGTCCCTGGGCATTGTGGTGGGCGCCTTCTCGGCGCGCCTGGGCGTGCCTTTCCTGCTTGTCTTCTTGTCGGTCGGCATGCTGGCTGGCGTGGATGGCCCCGGCGGCATCCGCTTTGCCAACACCTGGCTGAGCTTCCTGGTCGGCAACCTGGCGTTGGCGGTGATCCTGCTCGATGGCGGCCTGCGTACCCGGCTGGCGACTTTCCGGGTTGCGTTGCGGCCGTCCCTGTCGCTGGCCACCGTCGGGGTCCTGGTCACGACCGGGCTGGTGGGCCTGTTCGCCGCCTGGGTGCTGGAGATCGACTGGAAGCTCGGCCTGCTGCTGGGCGCCATCGTGGGCTCGACCGATGCCGCGGCGGTGTTCTCGCTGCTCAATACCAGCGGCATCCGGCTCAAGGAGCGGGTCGCCAGCGTGCTGGAGATCGAGTCCGGCATCAACGACCCGATGGCCATCTTCCTGACCCTGACGCTGATCGACTGGATCGCCGCGCCCGCCGGCCTGAGCCCCGGCGCGCTGGTGTGGCGCCTGCTGGTGCAGTTTGGGGTGGGCGGCTTGCTCGGGCTCGGGTTGGGCTACTGCCTGGCCAATGTGATGGAGCGCATGCGCGTGGCCGAAGGCTTGCAGGCCATCCTGCTGTGCTCTGGCGGTGCCATGGTGTTCGCGATCGTGCAGACCGCGGGCGGCAGCGGCTTCCTGGCGGTCTACCTGACCGGCATCCTGGTGGGCAACCGCGACCGTGCGGTCAGCGCCGACACCATGCGGGCGATGGATGGCATGGCCTGGCTGTCGCAGTCCGCGATGTTCCTGCTGCTTGGCCTGCTGGTGGCGCCCCACCGGATCTGGGAAGTGGCGCTGCCGGCGGTGGCGGTGGCGGCCTTCCTCATGCTGGTGGCGCGCCCGGCGGCAGTCTGGCTGGCGCTGCTGCCGTTCCGTTTCAGCGCGCGCGAGAAGGGCTTCGTGGCGTGGATGGGCTTGCGCGGGGCCGTGCCCATCGTGCTGGCGCTGTTCCCGATGCTGCAGGGCATGCCGGACTCCGGGCTGCTGTTTCGCATTGCGTTTGCGGTGGTGCTGGCCAGCCTGCTGCTGCAGGGCACCACCGTGCCGCTGGCGGCACGGCTGGCGCGTGTGTTGCGGCCCGCCTATCCCGAGCCGCTGGCCCGCGCGCGCCTGCACGGCACCCATGGGCCGGCGCTGGAGGTGATGCAGTTCAGGGTCGGGGCGGATTCCCCCACCGAGAACCTGCGCGGCGACCAGCTTGAGTTGCCGCCGCGCTGCCGCTTGCTGACGGTGGTGCGCGACAAGGCCCTGGTAGCACCCGAGCAGACCATGCTGGCGGCCGGCGACGTGGTTGCCATCCTGGCGCCTGCCACCAGCGTGCCGATGCTGGCGCTGCTGTTCCACCGCCCCGGGCCGGCGCCGGCCTGGGGCAAGGCAAGCCATGATTTCCTCTTGTCCGGGGAGGCCATGCTGCGGGATGTGGCGGGGCTTTACGGTACGCGGGAGCTGAGCGCCGACGAAGCCGCCCGGACGCTGGAAGCTGCCATGCAGAAGGCATTTACGTCGCCGCCGGTGGAGGGCGACGCGGTGGAGATCGCTGGATTGAAGCTGACCGTGACGCGCATGGACGGGCCACGCATCATCCAGGTGGGCTTGCTGCTGCCGCGCGCGGAGTCCGGCGCGACCAGTCCGGAGGTGTCCTGACGGCTGGCGGGGACGCCCCGAGCAGGAATGAAAAACGGCCCGCGCGGGCCGTTTTTCATTCAAGGGGCTGCGTTTTGCCTGGCGGATCAGTCCACCTTGGCACCAGACACCTTGACGATCTGCGCATACTTCTTCAACTCACGCTGCACCAGCGCCCCGAACTGCTCCGGCGTGGTCGGCGCCGGCTGGGCGCCAATCCGGGCCAGCCTGGCCTTCATGTCGTCGGTCTTGAGGATGGCCACGATCTCGTGGTTGAGACGGTCGACGATCTCCTTCGGCGTATTGGCCGGCGCGAACACGCCGAACCACGTGGAGATGTCAAAGCCCTCCAGCCCCAAGCCTTTGCCAGCCTCCGCAATGGTCGGCAACTCGGGGAAGGCGGCGGCACGCGTGGCGGTGGTGACGGCAAACGCCTTGAGCTTGCCGGCCTTGATATTGGCCGAGGCCGAGGCGAGGTTGTCGAAGATCATGTCGGTCTGCCCGGACAGCACCGACAACTGCGCGGGCGACGCGCCGTTATAGGGAATGTGAACCATGCTCACCCTGGCCAGGCTCTTGAACAACTCGCCGGACAGGTGGCCGGCGCTGCCGTTGCCGCCCGAGGCATAGTCCAGTTTGCCGGGGTTCTTGCGCGCGTACTCCACCAGCTCGCGCACATTGCCGATATGCAGCTCGGCGGCCTTGCCGGGATGCATGACCAGCACGTTGGGCACGTCGGCCACCAGCGTGATCGGGCTGAAGTCCTTAACCGGGTCGTAAGGCATCCTGGCGAACAACGTCGGGTTGATGGCGTGGGTGGCTACCGCGCCCATCACGATCGTGTAGCCGTCGGCGGGCTGCTTGGCCACGTAGTCGGCACCGATATTGCCGCCGGCGCCGGGGCGGTTTYCCACCACGACGGGCTGGCCAAGGCTGTCCTTGAGTTTGTCGCCGATGGCGCGCGCCACGGTGTCGAGCGGGCCGCCGGCCGGGTAGGGCACCACGAACTTGAGGGGCTTGACCGGGTAGGCGGCCGCGGCGGCGGCTGGCGCCGCGCCGATGGCGCCAAGGATGCCAATGGCGGGCAGGGCTGCGGCGAACAGCGCCGCGGCAAGTTTTTGCTTGAACATGGGGATGCGTCGGTAGGGATTGGGAATCTGGGCGCGCGAGGCGGCCTGGGCCTGGCGGCTGGGAATCTCGTTTACAAGCTGGCGGAGCCTACTTCATGCCGATGCCGCGCGCCATCATCACCGCGCATAGCGGCAGCAGGATCAGCAGGTGGGCCTCGATCATGACCCAGCGCCGGGCGGATTTCAGCTCGGCCGGCATCGGCACGAAGTCCGGCAGGCTGCGCGCCTGACGGCGCCAGCGCTGGATGGCGAAGGTGGGCGGCAGCGAGCACAGCGCAATCACTACGAACACAGTGATCTTGGCGTGGAACCACGGGTTGTGCAGGTAGAACTGCGCGCCCTTGGCGCCGTAGAACAGCCGCAGCAGGCCGGTCGCCAGCACCGCCATGGCGGACAGGAAGTAGATCAGGTCGTAGACCGAGAGCCGCCTGAGCGTGGCCGGGGTCATGCCGGGCCGCAGCACGACGGCCTCGGCGGTCATCAGGGCGATCAGCAGGAAGATGAAAGTAAAGTGCAGGAAGGCCAGCAGGGCGTCGGTCAGCATCCAAACTCCTCTCTTGGTGGGGCACGCGCCGGACGCCGGCGCGCACAGGGTAAGGTTCTCTGCTTGTTTCGCTACGGCTACTGCAACTTTCCGCCCGCGCCGCCGGAGCGGCGCAGGCGGCCATGCCTGACTTACAGCACGCCCTTGGCGCGCAGTGCGGCAATCTGCTCCGGCGTATAGCCCAGCATGTCGCCGAGCACGGCATCCGTGTGTTCGCCCAGCAGCGGCGGGTGGCGCACGGCTTCGGGTGGCGTCGCGCTCATCTTGATCGGGCTGCCCACCAGCTTGACTTCGCCGGCGCTGGGGTGCGGCAGGTCCACGCGCAGGCCGCGCGCCTTGACCTGGGCATCGTCGAACACGTCGTCCAGGGTATTGATCGGGCCGCAGGGGACGCCGGCGGCTTCCAGGTCGAGGATCCACTGGGCGCGGGTGCGCGGTCTGACCATCTCGGCGATGATCGGCACCAGCACGTCGCGGTGCGCCACGCGCTGCGGGTTGGTGGCGAAGCGCGGATCGTCGGCCAGCTCGGGGCGCCCGCCGGCGGCGACGAACTTGCGGAACTGCCCGTCATTGCCCACCGCGACGATGATCCAGCCATCGGCGGCCTGGAAGGTCTGGTAGGGGACGATGTTGGGGTGCGCGTTGCCCCAGCGCCTGGGCGCCACGCCGCTGGCCAGGTAATTGGTATTCATGTTGGCCAGCATGGCCACCTGCACGTCGAGCAGGGCCATGTCGATGTACTGGCCTTCGCCCGTACGCTCGCGGTGGGCCAGCGCGGCCAGCACGGCGATGGTGGCGTACTGGCCGGTCATCAGGTCGGAGATGGCCACGCCGGCCTTCTGCGGGCCGCCGCCGGGCAGGTCGTCGCGCTCGCCGGTCAGGCTCATGAAGCCGCCCATGCCCTGGATGATGAAGTCGTAACCGGGGCGGGCCGCGTAGGGACCGGTCTGGCCGAAGCCCGTCACCGAGCAATAGATCAGGTCCGGCTTGATCGCCTTGAGCGAGTCGTAGTCCAGGCCGTACTTCTTCAGTTGGCCGACCTTGTAGTTCTCCAGCACCACATCGCTCTGGGCGGCCAGCGCGCGCACCAGTTCCTGGCCTTCGGGCGTGCTGATGTCGCAGGTGACCGAGCGCTTGTTGCGGTTGGCCGCCAGGTAGTAGGCGGCCTCCGCGGTATCGCGGCCCGCGCCGTCCTGCAGCCAGGGCGGGCCCCAGGTGCGGGTGTCGTCGCCGGCGCCGGGGCGCTCGATCTTGATCACGTCGGCGCCGAAGTCGGCTAGGTTCTGGGCGCACCAGGGCCCGGCGAGAACACGGGTCAGGTCGAGGACGCGGAGGTGGCTTAAAGCTCCCATGGGGTGTGATGCGGATCCGGCAAGAGTGGCAAAGGGAAGGCCGGGCGGCCCCGCCGTCTGTCTGGGCGGCGGCTTGCGGGGCAGTCGGGGCAGGCGTGAAACCGGCCCGGGGGCGTCCGGCAGGGACAGCCAGCACTTTACCACCGGCACGCCGCCGGGAGCACATCGCGCCATGCGGGGAGTGTGCCGGGGCGGGGCGCCGCGGGCCGCGCGCGACGAATCCCCGGCGGGCTGCCGCGCGGCGGGGCTTCCCCGTATAATCAATGGTTTGCAAATCCTCCATCTTGACCGACAGCGCCCTGCCACGCCGCCGGACGCCCTGCCCAGAACATGAAAGTCTCCGACATCCGCAGCAAGTTCCTGCAGTACTTCGAATCGAAGGGCCATACCGTGGTCCGCTCGTCCAGCCTGGTGCCGGGGAACGATCCGACGTTGCTGTTCACCAATTCCGGCATGGTGCAGTTCAAGGACGTGTTCCTGGGCACCGACAAGCGCCCCTACACCCGCGCGACCTCGTCGCAGCGTTCGGTGCGCGCCGGCGGCAAGCACAACGACCTGGAGAACGTGGGTTACACCGCGCGTCACCACACCTTCTTTGAAATGCTCGGCAACTTCTCGTTTGGCGATTATTTCAAGCGCGAGGCCATCCAGTACGCATGGGAGCTGCTGACCAAGGTCTACCAGCTGCCGGCCGAGAAGCTGTGGGTCACGGTGTACGCGGAAGACGACGAAGCCTACGACATCTGGGCCAAGGAAGTCGGCGTGCCGGCGGAGCGCATCGTGCGCATCGGCGACAACAAGGGCGCGCGCTATGCCTCGGACAACTTCTGGCAGATGGCGGACACCGGCCCCTGCGGCCCCTGCTCGGAAATCTTCTACGACCACGGCCCGGAAGTGTGGGGCGGCCCGCCGGGATCGCCGGAGGAAGACGGCGACCGCTACATCGAGATCTGGAACCTGGTGTTCATGCAGTTCAACCGGGACGAGCAAGGCAATATGCCGCGCCTGCCCAAGCCCTGCGTCGACACCGGCATGGGCCTGGAGCGTATCGCCGCGGTGCTGCAGCACGTGCACAGCAACTATGAGATCGACCTGTTCCAGGCGCTGATCAAGGGTGCCGCGCGCGAGACCCATACCGACAACCTCAACCAGAACTCGCTCAAGGTCATCGCCGACCACATCCGTGCCTGCGCCTTCCTGATCGTCGACGGCGTGATCCCCGGCAATGAAGGCCGCGGCTACGTGCTGCGCCGTATCATCCGCCGCGCCATCCGCCACGGCTACAAGCTGGGCCAGAAGACGCCGTTCTTCCACAAGCTGGTAGCCGACCTGGTGGCGCAGATGGGCGAAGCCTATCCGGAGCTGGCCGAGGCCGAATCGCGTGTGGTGGAAGTGCTCAAGGCCGAGGAAGAGCGCTTCTTCGAGACCATCGAGAACGGCATGTCCATCCTCGATGCCGCACTGGCCGATATCAAGCTCAAGGGCGGCAAGGTGCTCGACGGCGAACTCGCCTTCAAGCTGCACGATACCTTTGGCTTCCCGCTGGACCTGACGCAGGACGTGTGCCGCGAGCAGGAACTGACGGTGGACGAAGCCGCCTTCGACGCGGCCATGAACCGCCAGCGCGAGCAGGCCCGTGCGGCCGGCAAGTTCAAGATGGCGGCCGGCCTGGAGTACAAGGGCGACAAGACCACCTTCCACGGCTACGAGAAGCTGGGCGTGGACGGCGCGAAGATCACCGCGCTGTATGTGGATGGCGCCGCCGTGGACACCATGCAGCCCGGCCAGACCGGCGTGGTGGTGCTCGACAACACGCCGTTCTACGCCGAGTCCGGCGGCCAGGCCGGCGACCAGGGCGAACTGAAGAACGGCGATGCCGTCTTCACCGTGGCCGACACCACCAAGGTGCAGGCCGACGTGTTCGGCCACCAGGGCACCCTGGCGGGCGGCGCGCTCAAGGTGGGCGACAGCGTTACCGCGCAGGTCGATGCGCAGCGCCGCGCGCGCACCGTGCGCAACCACTCGGCCACCCACCTGATGCACAAGGCCTTGCGTGAAGTGCTGGGCAGCCACGTGCAGCAGAAGGGCTCGCTGGTCGATGCCGACAAGACCCGCTTCGACTTCTCGCACAATGCCGCGATGACCGACGAGCAGATCCGCCGCGTGGAGGAAATCGTCAACGCCGAGATCCTGCAGAACGCGGCCACCGGCGCCGAAGTCATGCCCTTCGACGACGCCGTCAAGAGCGGCGCCATGGCGCTGTTCGGCGAGAAGTACGCCGACGACGTGCGGGTGCTGTCGATCGGCAGCTCCAAGGAACTTTGCGGCGGCACCCACGTGACCCGCACCGGCGATATCGGCGTGTTCAAGATCGTGATGGAAGGCGGCGTGGCAGCGGGTATCCGCCGCGTCGAAGCCATCACCGGCGATAACGCGCTGCACTACCTGCAGGCGCTGGACGCCAAGCTGAACGAAGCCGCCGCCGCGCTCAAGGCGCAACCGTCCGAGCTGGTGCCGCGTATCGGCCAGGTGCAGGAACAGGTGCGCGCGCTGGAGAAGGAGCTGGAACGCCTCAAGAGCAAGCTGGCCGCCTCGCAGGGCGACGAGCTGGCGGCGCAGGCCATCGACGTCAAGGGCATCAAGGTGCTGGCAGCCCAGCTTGACGGCGCCGACGTCAAGACGCTGCGCGAGACCATGGACAAGCTCAAGGACAAGCTGGGCACCGCGGCCATCGTGCTGGGCGCCGTGGCCGACGGCAAGGTCAGCCTGATCGCCGGTGTTACCGCCGATGCCACTGGCAGGGTCAAGGCCGGCGAGCTGGTCAACTTTGTCGCGCAGCAGGTCGGCGGCAAGGGCGGCGGCCGTCCGGACATGGCGCAGGCCGGCGGCACGGAGCCGGCCAATCTGCCCAAGGCGCTGGCTGGCGTCGGCGAGTGGGTGGCGGCCAAGGTCTGAGGCAACGCCGAGGCTTGAAACGAAGCCGACTGGCTGGGTCAACACCATCCGCCGGCTGTCTCTCCCTCTCCCCTCAGGGGGAGAGGGAGCAAACCGGCAGGAGTCTGAATCCCCCGCAGCATCGAAAAGGCGCCCCCGGCGCTTTTTTTACGTCGACGCGCGGCTCAGCTTCCCCACGAGCGTCAGGATGTCGATCGGCAGCGGAAACACGATCGTCGAACTCTTGTCCCCCGCGATCTGCGTCAGCGTCTGCAGGTAGCGCAACTGCATTGCCTGCGGCTCCTTCGCCAGCATCTGCGCCGCCTCGAGCAGCTTCACCGAAGCCTGCAATTCCCCCTCCGCATGAATCACCTTGGCGCGCCGTTCGCGCTCGGCCTCGGCCTGGCGCGCGATGGCGCGGATCATGGATTCATTGAGGTCGACGTGCTTGATCTCCACGTTGGACACCTTGATGCCCCAGCTATCGGTCTGGGCATCCAGCGCTTTCTGGATATCGATATTGAGCTGCTCGCGCTCCGCCAGCATCTCGTCGAGTTCGTGCTTGCCCAGCACCGAGCGCAGTGTGGTCTGCGCCAGCTGGCTGGTGGCTTCGAGGAAATTCGCTACCTGGATGATGGCCCGCTCCGGGTCGATCACGCGGAAGTACACCACCGCGTTCACCTTGACCGACACGTTGTCGCGCGAGATCACGTCCTGCGGCGGCACGTCCATCACCACCGTGCGCAAGTCCACGCGCACCATCTGCTGCACCGCCGGGATCAGGATCACCAGCCCCGGCCCCTTGACCCTCCAGAAGCGCCCCAGCATGAACACCACGCCGCGCTCGTACTCGCGCAGCACGCGGATGGACGAAACGATCAGCAGGGCTATCAGGAAGACCAGACCGCCTGCGCTGAATCCGAATGCCATGATCAAGCTCCTTGGGTGGATGATTGAATCGGGGCCGCGTCCGTGGCCCGTACCTCGAGCAGCAGCCCGTGGCGCCCGATGACCAGCACGTGCTGGCCGCGCGCCAGCGGCATGGCGCTGTGCACCTGCCAGCGTTCGCCGCGCACTTCGGCCCAGCCATCGTCCCAGAGGTCTTCCAGCACCACGCCGGGCGTACCGATCAAGGCATCGCCGCCGTTGATCGAAGGCATGCGGCGCGCGCGCCAGAGCAGCGTCCAGACCGCGAACAGGAACAGCGCGCTGGCCAGGGCCAGGCTGCCGATCAGCCACAGCGGAATGCCGAAGCCGGGCACGTCGGTGTCGATCAGCATCACCGCACCGAAGATGAAAGCGATGATGCCGCCCACGCCCAGTGCGCCAAAGGTCGGCAGGTACAACTCGGCCACCATGCAGCCGATGCCCAGTGCAATCAGCCCCAGCCCCGCGTAACTGACCGGCAGCATATGCAGCGCGAACAGCGCCAGCAGCAGGCAGATCGCGCCGCCTACGCCGGGCACCACCATGCCCGGGGTGGAAAACTCGAAGATCAGGCCGTAGATGCCGGCCATCATCAGGATCAGCGCCACGCTGGGATCCGTGATGACCCCCAGGAAGTTGTCGCGCCAGTCCGGTTCCAGCACCTGCACCGGCGCCTGCGCGGTGCGCAGCACGCGCTCCGCACCGGCCGCCTGGATGCGGCGCCCATCCACGGCGCGCAGCAGGGCGGGCAGGTCGGGTGCGATCAGATCGGCAACATGCTGCGTCACGGCTTCATTCGCAGACAGGCTGACCGCCTCGCGGACCGCGCGCTCGCCCCACTCGGCATTGCGCCCGCGCAGTTGCGCCAGGCCGCGGATATAGGCCGAGGCGTCATGCATCTGCTTGCGCTCCATGACGTCTTGCGGCGGCGCGCTCGCGGGCGCCGAGGCCGGTGCGGTTTCCGGCTTTTGCGGCCCGCCGATGCCGATCTGCACCGGGCTGGCGGCGCCAAGATTGGTGCCCGGCGCCATCGCCGCGATATGGCTGGCATAGAGGATGTAGGTGCCGGCGCTGGCCGCGCGCGCGCCGCCTGGATAGACATAGCTTGCCACCGGTATCGGCGAGGCCAGGATGGCCTGGATGATCTCGCGCATCGACAGGTCCAGCCCGCCCGGCGTGTCCATCTCCAGCACGATCAACTGGGCGCCGGCCTCGCGCGCGCGCGTCATGCCGCGCAGGATGAAGCTGGCGCTGGCCGGGCCGACCGCGCCTTTCAGGGCGATCACGACGACGGGCGCCCTGGCATTGGCGATGCTGGCTGCCGTGGGGGCGGTCGTGGACGCCGGCTCAGGGGCACTTGCCTGCGCGTTGGCTGGCGTGGCGGGCGTGGCCACGGCCGCGGCAACGGCTAGCAAGAGGCCGGCGGCAAGCCATCGAAAGAGCATCTGGGCATGCTTCATGGCAGTGACGCCGGCACGAGGGGTGCAAACGCGGCGCCACTTCCAGTGTAGGCGACCGGGCACATCTTGCCGGTGTGCGCCAGCCGCGTTGCGTGGCGAATGGACTCAGGCCGCCGCGGCGAGGCCAGGCTGCGACGCGCGGAACGTGTCGGCCAGCGCACCCAGCGCGGTGCTGGCCATGGCCGGATGCCAGGCCAGCAGTGTGCAGACCTGRCCGGCCGGGCCGAGGCCGTGGATGCTGATCTTGGGCAGGTCGCGGTACAGGCCAAGTACCGAGCGCGGCACAATGGCCACGCCAATGCCAGCGGCGGCGCAGGCAATGATGGCGTGGTAGGAGCCGAGCTCCAGCACCCGGCGCGGCAGGCTGTCGCTGGCGCCAAACCAGGCTTCCAGCCGCGCGCGGTAGTTGCAGCCGGATTCGAAGGCCAGCATGGTGCGGTTTTCCAGGTCGGCGGCGCTGTGGATGGGCGCGTGGCGCTCGCGCGCGACCAGGACCAGTTCCTCCTGGTACGCGGGCAGCCACGCCAGCGCGGGGTCATCCAGGGGCTCGGCCACAAAGGCGCAGTCCACCTCGAAGCGCGCCAGCGCCTGCATGGCCTGGCGCGTGGTGCAGGTCACCAGTTCGAGCTGCACATCCGGCCAGGCCTGGTGATAGGCAGCCAGCACGGCGGGCAGGCGGCTGGCCGCCGTGCTTTCCATCGAGGCGATGCGCAGGCGGCCTTGCGGCTTGGCTGGCAGTACAGCCTGGCGCGCTTCTTCGGCCAGGTCCAGCACGCGCCGGGCGTAGTCGAACAAGGTTTTTCCGGCGGGCGTCAGCACCATGCGCTTGCCGTCGCGCAGGAACAGCTCGACGCCGAGCGAGCTTTCCAGTTGCCGGATGCGGGTGGTGACGTTGGATTGCACGCGGTGCAGGCGGGCGGCGGCGCGCGTGACGCCGCCTTCCTCGACCACGGCGCGGAAGATCTCCAGGGAGGCCAGGTCCATTGCGATCTCCATTGACAGGTAGGCGGAAGCGGGTGGTGACGAGTGGTAGCGGCTGGTTGCCGCATACGCAGCGGAATCATCTTGAATGAAGATGATTGTGTTCTCAATTATTCATTTTTTGGTTTGCCGATCCGAGCGTAGCATGCTGCCATGAACTCGACACTCTCCATCGCCCTCCACCGGGCGCGCGCGTAGATGAGCAGCGCCGACCGTCAGCTTGTCAGCGCCATTGCGCCGGTTAGTACGCAGCCCGGAGTCTGGGCCGTGGCGCTGGCGGGCCTGGCGGCGCTGGGCGTGGCAATGGGCATCGGCCGCTTCGCCTTTACGCCGCTACTGCCCATGATGCTGCACGACGGCAGCGTCACGCTGGGAGAGGGCGGCTGGCTCGCCACGCTGAACTACCTGGGATACTTCGCCGGCGCCGCAGCCTGCCTGTTCATCCGTCCCGATCCGGCGCGCATGGTCCGCTGCGGGCTGGTTGCCACTGTGCTGCTGACGCTCGGCATGGCCGCCCCCGGCGGCATGGCGGCCTGGGGGCTGTGGCGCGCCGCGGCCGGCGTGGCCAGCGCGCTGGTCATGGTCTACGGCTCGGCCTGGTGCATGCACCGGCTGGCCGAACTGGGCAGGGCACCGCTGGGCGGCGTGATCTTTTGCGGGCCGGGGATCGGTATTGTCTTTACTGGTGTCTCGGCCTTCGCCATGGTGAGTGCCGGCTGGCGAGCCAGCTGGGGCTGGCTGGCCTTCGGCGTGCTCGCGGTGCTGCTGGTTGGTGCGACCTGGCACATCTTCACGCCGGCGCCGCGCGGCGCGCACGCCGGCGGACCGGCCGCGCTGGCGCCACCGGCGCCGCGGCTGAACCGCGAGACCTGGCTGCTCACGCTGGCCTATGGCCTGGCCGGATTCGGCTACATCATTACCGCCACCTTCCTGCCTGTGATCGCGCGCCAGGCCATGCCGGGCTCGCTATGGGCCGACCTGTTCTGGCCCATCTTCGGCGTGGGCGTGATCATCGGCGCCTTCGTGGCCTCGCGCGTCAGCACGGAGCGCGACAATCGCCGGCTGCTGGCCTTTACCTATGCCATGCAGGCGATCGGCGTGGCCATCGCGGTGGTCTGGCCGACGGTGGCCGGCTTCGCGCTCAGCAGCATGCTGGCGGGGCTGCCTTTCAACGCGCTGGTGTCGTTCGCCATGCGCGAGGCACGGCGGCTGTGGGGCGCGCAGGCGCAGCGCCTGATGGGCCTGATGACCGCCAGCTATGGCCTCGGCCAGATCGTCGGGCCGCCGCTGGCCACGGCCCTGGTGGCGCGCAGCGGCGGCTTCGCGGCTTCGCTGTGCTGCGCGGTCGCGGCCCTGCTGCTGGGGGGCGCGATCTTCGCCTGGATGAGCCGGACGGAGTCCACCCCGGCCGCGGCGTGAGGGCGGGGCCGGGCCGTTGCGGGACGCCCTGACGCCGCACCTGGCTTGCGCTACAGTATCGCCTTCGCCGTCCACGGTGCCGGTTGGCAGAACCGGCGCGCGGGGCGGCGCAGGAGACCGTCCATGTCCTTTGCCTTGCAGCCCGCCCGTGCCGCGGGCGCCACCCAGCCCGCCACGCAGGCCGAACTGCGCATGCGCGCCGACCTGGCCGCGGCTTACCGCCTGTGCGCCCTGCAGGGCTGGGATGACCTGATCTACACGCATATCTCGGCCACCGTGCCTGGCGAGCCCGGTCACTTCCTGATCAATCCCTTCGGTTTTGCCTTCGATGAGATCCGCGCTAGCGACCTGGTCAAGATCAACGGGCGTGGCGAGGTGGTGGGCGAAAGCGCGCATCCCGTCAATGTCACCGGCTTCGCGCTGCACGGCGCGGTGCATGCCGCGCGCCCGGATGCGGTGTGCGTGATGCACCTGCACAACAGCGCCGGCGTGTCGGTATCGGCCCAGGCCTGCGGCCTGCTGGCGCTGTCGCAACATGCCATGCGTTTCTATGGCCGCCTGGCTTGCCACGACTACGAGGGGCTGGCTTTCACGCCCGCCGAGGGCGCGCGGCTGACCGCTTCGCTGGGCCAGCATCCCGCCATGCTGCTGCGCAACCACGGCACGCTGACGGTGGGCCGGACCGTGGCCGAGGCTTATGTGCTGATGGCGACCCTCATCAAGGCGTGCGAGATCCAGCTGGGCGCGCAGGCCGGCGGACAGGTCGTGCAGCCGCCGCACGCGCTGGCGCAACGGGCTTCCGAGCAGCTTCACGACGACGGCGCCGTCGAAGGCGCGCTGGAATGGCCATCGTTGTTGCGCAAACTGGATAGAATCGATGGTTCGTACCGCGATTGACGGACCCGGGCCCGTCGGTCGGGATGCGCGTCCACCCCGCATCCCCAGGCCCGGCAATATAACCAGACAACAGGAATCAAACCATGCCGACTTACCATGTAGAACTCTTCGAAGGCCGCACCATCGAGCAAAAGCGCAAGCTGGTCGAGGAAGTCACCCGCGTTACCTGCGAAACGCTCGGCTGCTCGGCCTCGGCCGTGGATATCATCATTACCGACATCAAGCGCGAGAACTGGGCCACCGGCGGGGAACTGTGGGCTGACAAGAAATAAGCCACGCCAGGCCACGGCAAGCCAGACCGGAGCCAGCTTCAAACCAGCCAGCCGCCAGGCCAAAGGCCACAAGCCCCAACGCCAGCGGCTCGCGCCTCRCCACCCGCCACGGATTTCCCCATGCAGCATTTCGCCTCCGACAACTACGCCGGCTTCTGTCCGGAATCGCTCAAGTATTTCCTCGAAGCCAACGGCAGCGGCCACGAACAGGCCTACGGCGACGATTCGTGGACGCAGAAAGTCTGCGACCGCATCCGCGATCTGTTCCAGACCGACTGCGAGGTGTTCTTCGTCTTCAACGGCACAGCGGCGAATTCGCTGGCGTTGTCGGCGCTGTGCCAGTCGTACCATTCAGTGATTTGCCATGAGCTGGCGCACATCGAGACCGACGAGTGCGGCGGTCCGGAGTTTTTCTCCAACGGCTCCAAGCTGCTGACCGCGCCGGGCGCCAACGGCAAGCTCACGCCTGACGCGATCGAAGCGTTGGTCACGCGCCGCTCCGATATCCACTATCCCAAGCCCAAGGTGGTGTCGCTGACGCAGTCGACCGAGGTTGGCACGGTGTACACGGTGGAGGAGATTCGCGCCATCGCCGCCATCGCCAAGCGTCGCCAGTTGCGCGTGCACATGGATGGCGCTCGCTTTGCCAACGCCGTGGCTTCGCTCGGGGTGCATCCGTCGGAGATCACCTGGCGCGCGGGTGTCGACGTGCTGTGCTTCGGCGGCACCAAGAACGGCCTGCCGGTGGGCGAGGCGGTGGTCTTCTTCGACCGCAAGCTGGCCGAGGATTTCGCCTACCGCGTCAAGCAGGCCGGGCAGCTGGCCTCCAAGATGCGCTTTATCTCGGCGCCGTGGCTGGGCTTGCTGGAGAACGACGTGTGGCTGGGCAACGCCCGCCACGCCAACGCCATGGCGCAGTTGCTGCACCAGCGTATCGCCGGCATTCCCGGCGTGCGCATCATGTTCCCGACCGAGTCCAACGCGGTCTTTGCCGAGTTGCCGATTCCCGCGATCGAGGCCCTGCGTGCCAAGGGCTGGCGCTTCTACACCTTTATCGGTGCCGGCGGCTGCCGCTTCATGTGCGCGTGGGATCTGCAGCCGGAGACCGTCGAGGCGCTGGCGGCCGATATGCGCATTGCCTGCGGCGCCTGAACGCGCCCACCATAACAAGACCACATAAAGGAAGGAGCCCCCGCATGTCCGTCTACCGATACTGTCCGCAATGCGGCTCGCCGCTGGAATTGCTGCCGCACTCCGGCCGCGAGCGCGATGCCTGCATTCAGCCAGAGTGCGGCTTTGTCCACTGGAACAATCCGCTGCCGGTGCTTGCCGCAGTGGTGGAATACGAAGGCAAGCTGCTGCTGGCGCGCAACGCCGCCTGGCCGGAGAAAATGTTTGCGCTGGTGACCGGTTTCCTGGAACGTGACGAAACGCCGGAGCAGGGCGTGGCGCGCGAGCTGAAGGAGGAAACCAACCTCGACGCGCAATCGGTATCGCTGATCGGCGTCTACGAGTTCATGCGCAAGAACGAGCTGATCATTGCCTACCATGTGCAGGCGAGCGGCGAGATCGCGCTGTCGGAGGAGCTGGCCGACTACAAGCTGGTGGCGCCCGAGGACATGCGGATCTGGTCGGCGGGCACGGGCTTCGCGGTGGCGGACTGGCTGGCCTCGCGCGGGCATCCGGTGCGTTTCTTCGATCGCCAGACCGGCGAGGACATTCCCGATCCGCGCCGGCGCGATGGCTTGGGAGTGCCGGGCATTTCGCTACAATACCGGTCATAGACATCGATAGAGGCAGGCATGGCTGCCGTGGCCACGACGGTCATGACAGGCCCTGAAAGCCCTGAACCAAGGAAGAGAGGAATGGAGTTCCAGAAAGAAGTGGATGCGCGGGGGCTGAACTGCCCGCTGCCGATCCTGCGTACCAAGAAGGCGCTGGCCGACATGGCCAGCGGCGACGTGCTCAAGGTGCTTGCCACCGACCCCGGCGCCACGCGCGATTTCCAGGCTTTTGCCAAGCAGACCGGCAACGAACTGCTGTCGCATCAGGAAGTCGACAAGGTGTTTGTGTTCTACATGCGCAGGCGCTAAATCCGGTTCAGTGCCGTCGCCATGAAAAAAGCCGCGTTTTCGCGGCTTTTTTCATGGCGACAAGGATGGCCGCGTTTCAGATGTTGTCGGTGCGCGCGCGCAGGTAGGCGCCGAACTCGTCCATGACTTCCGGGTGCTTGAGTGCAAACTCCACGGTAGCCTTCAGGTAGCCCAGCTTGCTGCCGCAATCGTAGCGAACGCCGTTGTAGCGGTAAGCCAGCACCTGCTCCTGGCTGAGCAGGGACTGGATCGCATCGGTGAGCTGGAACTCGCCACCGGCGCCCGGCTTGAGATTGCGGATATGGTCGAAGATGCGCGGCGTGAGGATGTAGCGGCCCACCACGCCCAGGTTGGACGGTGCGTTCTCGGGCGCGGGCTTCTCGACGATGTCGGATACCTTGATCACGCCTTCGTCCCATTCGCGGCCGGCGACCACGCCATAGGAGCGGCTCTGCTCCGGCGCGATCTCTTCCACGCCCAGCACCGAGCAGTTGTAGTGGCCGTACAGGTCCACCATCTGCTTCATCACCGGGGGCTCGCCATCCAGCAAGTCATCGGCCAGCATCACGGCGAACGGTGCGTCGCCCACCAGCTTTTCCGCGCACAGCACGGCGTGGCCAAGGCCGAGGGCCTCGGGCTGGCGCACGTAGAAAAACTCCACGTGCGACGGCTTGATCGAGCGCACCAGGGTGAGCAGGGCCTGCTTGTTCTTGGCCTCCAGTTCCGCCTCGAGCTCGTAGGCCTTGTCGAAATGATCCTCAATGGCGCGCTTGGAGCGGCCGGTCACGAAGATCATCTCGGTGATGCCAGCGGCCATGGCTTCTTCCACGGCGTACTGAATCAGCGGCTTGTCSACCACGGGCAGCATTTCCTTSGGRCTCGCCTTGGTAGCCGGCAAAAAACGAGTGCCGAGACCGGCTACCGGGAAGACAGCCTTGGTGACACGGGTTTCCATATCAGGTTTCCTTATCATTTCGGTGTACATAGCCCTGCTGGTGACGCAAAGCTCATGCCGGCAATCGCTGTATTTGATCCTGCAGCTTGACCAGCGTCTGTTCGAAATCCGACAGACGCTGGGTTTCTTGCGCGACAACGGCGGGAGGTGCCTTGGCGACGAAGCTCTCATTGGAGAGCTTGCCGCGGCATTTCCCGATTTCGGCGCTGATGCGCTCTATTTCCTTGGCCAGCCGCACGCGTTCCGCGGCCGCGTCGATTTCGATCTTCAGCAGCAGGTGGTTGCCGCCGACGATAGCCACCGGAGCGCCCGCACCTTCGGCCATCAGGGCATTCTGGTCTTCGAATACCTTGACCTCGGAGAGTTTCGCCAGCGCCTGCACATAGGCCTGGGCCGACGTCAGGAAGGCGCTGTCGCCCTCGGCGTACAGCGGAATGCGCTGCGCCGGCGAGATATTCATCTCGCCGCGCAGGTTGCGGCAGGCATCGACCACGGCCTTGAGCTGCGCGGTCCATTGCTCGGCGGCTTCGTCGATCTTGGCCATGGCCGGCAGCGGGTAGGCTTGCAGCGCCAGCGTCTCGCTGCCGTCGCCCTTGGCACGGCCGGCAAGCGGCGCCACCTTCTGCCACAGCTCTTCGGTGATGAAGGGGATGATCGGGTGGGCCAGGCGCAGCACCGTTTCCAGCACGCGCAACAGCGTGCGGCGGGTGGCGCGCTGCTGCGCGGGCGTGCCGTTCTGGATCTGTACCTTGGCCAGTTCCAGGTACCAGTCGCAGTATTCGTCCCAGACGAATTTGTAGATGGCGCTGGCGATGTTGTCGAAGCGGTACTCGGCGAAGCCTTTCTCCACCTCGGCCTCGACACGCTGCAGCAGCGACACGATCCAGCGGTCCGGCTGCGAGAAGTGCAGGTAGCCGTCGGGGCCGCAGTCATGGCTGCACGGACCCATGCCGCAGTCGTGCCCTTCGGTGTTCATCAGCACGAAGCGCGTGGCGTTCCACAGCTTGTTGCAAAAGTTGCGATAGCCTTCGCAGCGGCCGGTGTCGAAGTTGACATTGCGGCCCAGCGTGGCCAGCGAGGCAAAGGTGAAGCGCAGTGCATCCGCACCAAAGGCGGGAATGCCTTCGGGGAATTCCTTCTTGGTCTTCTTCTCGATCTTGGGCGCGTCCTTGGGACGGCGCAGGCCGGTGGTGCGCTTCTTGACCAGGGTGTCGAGGTCGATGCCGTCGATCAGGTCGACCGGGTCCAGGGTATTGCCCTCGGACTTGCTCATCTTCTTGCCTTCGAAATCCCGCACCAGGCCGTGCACATACACGGTGTGGAACGGCACCTTGCCGGTGAAGTGCTTGGTCATCATGACCATGCGCGCCACCCAGAAGAAGATGATGTCGTAGCCGGTAACAAGTGCCGACGAAGGCAGAAAATGCTGCAACTCCGGCGTCTCGGCAGGCCAGCCGAGCGAGGAGAAAGGCACCAGGGCCGACGAGAACCAGGTGTCGAGCACATCATCCTCGCGGCGTAGCGGGCCGGTGCTGCCGGCCGCGCGCGCCTGGGCCTGCGCGTCTTCCTCGGTGCGGGCGACGAAGCACTTGCCGGACTCGTCGTACCAGGCCGGGATCTGGTGGCCCCACCACAGCTGGCGCGAGATGCACCAGTCCTGGATGTTCTCCAGCCACTGGTTGTAGGTGCTGTTCCAGTTTTCCGGGATCAGCTTGATCTCGCCGCTCTGCACGGCATCCAGTGCGACTTCGGCAATCGAGCGGCCCGGATTGAAGGTGCCTTCCGGCGCCGGCTTGCTCATGGCAACGAACCACTGGTCGGTCAGCATCGGCTCGATGGCGCTGCCGGTGCGCTCGCTGCGCGGCGTCATCAGCTTGTGCTTCTTGACCTCGGCCAGCAGGCCTTGCGCCTTGAGGTCGGCGACGATGCGGGTGCGCGCCTCGAAGCGGTCCAGGCCAGCGTAGGCAGCGGGCGCATCGGCGACGATCTTTGCGTCCAGCGTCAGGATCGACAACTGCGGCAGCTTGTGGCGCTGGCCCACGGCATAGTCGTTGAAATCGTGGGCGGGCGTTACCTTGACCACGCCGGTGCCGAATTCGCGGTCGACGTAATCGTCGGCGATCACCGGGATATCGCGGCCGGTCAGCGGCAGGCGCACCGATTTGCCGATCAGGTGGGCGTAGCGTTCGTCTTCCGGGTGCACCATCACCGCCACGTCGCCGAGCATGGTCTCCGGACGGGTGGTGGCCACGGTCAGGTGGGTCAGGCCGTGCACGGTATCGGGCTCGGCCAGCGGATAGCGGATGTGCCACATCGAGCCTTCTTCCTCGACGTTCTCCACTTCCAGGTCGGACACCGCGGTGCCCAGCACCGGATCCCAGTTGACCAGGCGCTTGCCGCGGTAGATCAGGCCCTGCTCGTACAGGCGCACGAACACTTCCGTCACCGCCTTGGACATCTCCGGCGACATGGTGAAGTACTCGCGGCTCCAGTCGATCGAGGCGCCCATGCGGCGGACCTGGCGCGTGATGGTCGAGCCGGACTCTTCCTTCCAGGCCCATACCTTCTCGATGAATTTCTCGCGGCCAAGATCATGGCGCGACACACCCTGCGCTTCCAGCTGGCGTTCCACCACGATCTGGGTGGCGATGCCGGCGTGGTCCGTGCCGGGCACCCACAGCGTGTTGGCGCCGGTCATGCGGGCGTGGCGGGCCAGCCCGTCCATGATGGTCTGGTTGAAGGCATGGCCCATGTGCAGCGTGCCGGTCACATTCGGCGGCGGCAACTGGATGCAGAAGTCCGGGCGGTCCGGATCTAGGGTCGGCTTCGCGATGCCGCGCTTCTCCCACTCTGGGCCCCACTTGGCCTCAATGGCGGCGGGTTCGAAGCTCTTGGCAAGGGACTGGTCTTGGGCGGTCATGCTCGGATGTCGATGATTACGTCGGATTCTGCGGGCCAGGCGGGCAAGGGCAACGCGCCGGGAAAACGTCAAATTATAGGGGAGGCGGGTGGAGGGCGCGCGATTTCGGGCCGGGACCGGTGCGCCGGCGACGATTCGTGCCTTCCCTGGCGTGCCGCCCGGCCTTGCCGGGAGGGGGGGAAGGTGGGATGTCAGAGGGATTGTGCTGTTTTTGCGTCATGGCGCCACGCGCGGCGAAGCGCCGGGGATGCCGGCGGGTACCCCGGTATAATTCGGGGCACTCCACAAGGCCTCCCCGATGTCCGACCTGCTTGCCAATCTCAATGCCGAACAACTAGCCGCCGTCACATTGCCTGACGAACCGGCGCTGATCCTGGCCGGGGCGGGCAGCGGCAAGACGCGCGTGCTGACCACCCGCATCGCGTGGCTGATCCAGAACGGCCGGGTGTCCCCGGCGGGCTTGCTGGCGGTGACCTTCACCAACAAGGCCGCCAAGGAGATGATGACGCGGCTGACCTCGATGCTGCCCATCAATACGCGCGGCATGTGGATCGGCACCTTCCACGGCCTGTGCAACCGCATGCTGCGCGCCCATTACCGCGACGCCGGCCTGCCGCAGACCTTCGCCATCCTCGACAGCCAGGACCAGCTCTCCGCGCTCAAGCGCCTGCTCAAGTCGCTCAACGTCGATGACGAGAAGTACCCGGCCAAGAACCTGCAGTACTTCATCAACAACGCCAAGGAGCAAGGCCTGCGCCCGGCCGATGTGGAGGCCAACGACGACTTCAACCGCCGCTTCGTTGACCTCTACGCCGCCTATGACGTGCAGTGCCAGCGCGAAGGCGTGGTCGATTTCGCCGAACTGCTGCTGCGCTGCTACGAACTGCTGCGCTACAACGACGCCATTCGCCAGCACTACCAGCATCGCTTCCGCCACGTGCTGGTGGACGAGTTCCAGGACACCAACGTGCTGCAATACCGGTGGCTAAAGATGCTGGCGGGCTTCGGCACGCAGAGCCCGGCCGCGGTGTTCGCCGTGGGCGACGACGACCAGAGCATCTACGCCTTCCGCGGCGCCAATGTCGGCAACATGCGGGACTTCGAGGATGAATTCCGCGTGCGCCACATGATCAAGCTGGAGCAGAACTACCGCTCGCACGGCCACATCCTGGATTCGGCCAACCACCTGATTGCCCACAACGCGCGGCGCCTGGGCAAGAACCTGCGCACCGATGCCGGTCACGGCGAGCCGGTGCGGGTGTTCCAGGCCGGCTCCGACGGCCAGGAAGCTTCCTGGCTGGTGGAAGAGATCCGCGACCTGATCGCGCAGGGCATGAGCCGCTCGGAGATTGCCATTCTCTACCGCAGCAACGCGCAGTCGCGGGTGATCGAGCACGCGCTGTTCTCGTCGGGCATCCCTTATCGCGTGTACGGCGGCCTGCGCTTCTTCGAGCGCGCCGAAGTCAAGCACGCGTTGGCCTACCTGCAACTGCTGGAGAACCCGCGCAATGACGCCGCCTTCGGCCGCGTGGTGAATTTCCCGGCGCGCGGCATCGGCGCGCGTTCGCTGGAATCGCTGCAGGATGCGGCGCGCCAGTACGACTGCTCGCTCGCGGAGGCGGTAGCCTACGTGCCCGGCAAGGCCGGCAGCACGCTGGGCGCCTTTGTGCGGCTGATCGAGCAGATGCGCGCCGAGACGCGCCGCATGACGCTGCCGGAAACGGTGGAGTACGTGACCAACACCAGTGGCCTGATCAACTACTATCGCGGCGAGAAAGAAGGCCAGGACCGCATTGAGAACTTGCAGGAACTGGTGACGGCGGCGCAGGCGTTCGTGACGGAAGAAGGCTACGGGCTGGACGCGCTGGCCAGCGCGATCCCGGTCGGGCGCGAGGGCGCGCAGTTGCCGGTGCTGGCCGACGGCGACCAGGCCCAGCAGGTGCTCGATCCCGAAGCGCTGCCGGCCGTGATGACGCCGCTGGTGGCCTTCCTCACCCATGCCTCGCTGGAAGCCGGCGACAACCAGGCCCAGGCCGGCCAGGATGCGGTGCAGATGATGACGGTGCACGCCGCCAAGGGGCTGGAGTTCAACGCGGTCTTTATCACCGGGCTGGAAGAAGGCCTGTTCCCGCACGAGAACAGCGCCAAGGAATCCGACGGGCTGGAGGAAGAGCGCCGCCTGATGTACGTGGCGATCACGCGCGCGCGCGAACGGCTCTACCTCTCGTTCGCGCAAAGCCGCGTGCTGCACGGGCAGATGCGTTACCACGTGCGGTCGCGCTTCTTCGAGGAGCTGCCCGACGCATCGCTGAAGTGGCTCATGCCGCCGGCGCAGGCCTATGGCGGCGGCACCCAGCAGCGCCGCCAGCAGAGCGAAGGCGGCTGGGGCCGCGACTGGTTCAAGCGGGCGGAGGACGTGCCCTACTCGGGCACCCAGCCCACCGGCGGCATGGACACCGGCAACGGTTATGCCGACGCCAAGCGCCAGGCCGGCGCGGGCCTGCGCATCGGCCAGAGCGTCTTCCACAACAAGTTCGGGGAGGGGGTGATCACCGGGCTGGAAGGCGAGGGCGAGGGGGCGCGCGCCAATATCAATTTCAAGCGCCACGGCGCCAAGTGGCTGGTGCTGTCGGTGGCCAAGCTGGACCCGATAGACTGAACGGCCTGGCGATCAGGGAGGCGGCTAGTCCAGCTGGATGTTGCCTTCCCTGATCACCTTGGCCCATTCGGTCGTCTGGGCCTGGATGAACTTTGCCGCCTCGGCCGGCGTGCCGGCCACGATCTCCCCGCCCAGGCTGGTCACGCGCTCGCGGTTCTCTGGCAGGTTGATGACCTTGCGGATCGCATCCGACAAGCGCTTGACGATCTCCGGCGGCGTGCCTGCCGGCACGAACACCCCATTCCACTCGTAGACTTCATATTGCGGCACGCCTGACTCGGCCAGCGTCGGCGTGTCCGGCAGGATGGGCGTGCGCCTGGCGCCGGTCACGCCGAGCACGCGCAGCTTGCCGGCGCGCACATGTTGCAGGCCGGAGGCTGTATTGGCAAAGAACACCGGCACCTGCCCGGCAATCACATCGGCCATGGCGGGGCCGCCGCCCTTGTACGGCACATGCAGCAAGTCCAGTTTCATGCGCTGCGCGAACAGCGCGCCCGCCAGGTGCTGGGCCGAGCCGTTGCCCGATGAGGCATAGGCAATGCTGCCCGGCTTGGCGCGGGCCATCGCGACCAGCTCCTGCGTGGACTTGGCCGGGAACTTCGGATTCACCACCAGCATATTGGGATAAAGCGCCAGCACCGAGACCGGGACGAAGGACTTGACCGGGTCGTAGGGCAGCCGCTTGTAGAGCGACGGGTTGGCCGCGAACGAGGCGGCATCGAGCAACACCGTGTAGCCATCCGGCGCCGACTTGGCCACCAGGTCCGTGCCGATCTGGCCGCCCGCGCCTGGCCGGTTGTCGACCACGATGGTCTGGCCCAGTTCCTGGCCCAGGCGCGGCGAGATCATGCGGGCCATGGTGTCTGCGCCGCCGCCGGGCGCGTAGGTGACCACCAGCCGGATGGGTTTGGCGGCAGGCCAGGCCTGCGCGTGCGCAAAGCCGCTGGTGCCGGCGGCGAGCCAGCACAGGGCGCTGGCGCAAAGACGGGTTGGGAATCGCATGGGTCTCCTCGGGTCGGTATCGGTATGGGAAGCTGCGCCGGCCCGCGCTTGCGGCGGCGCGCTCTCGGGAAGTTCAGCGAACCTCGGCGCGATAGTGGAAATCGTCGGCATTGCCCAGCGTCTGGCGGAACTCCACACGCCGCCCCGCCAGGTCGAAGGCTACGCGGCTGACCGCCAGCGCCGGATGGCCCTCCGGCAAGGCCAGCTGGGCGGCCTCGCGCGCGCCAAGCCGGGTGAAGCGCAAGTCGTCGACGGCGCGGCCGACCGTGACCCCACAGCGCCCGGCATACATCGGGTAGAGCAGGGGTGCGAACTCGGCGGGCTTGAGAGCGGCCAGTTCGCTGAACAGCGCCGCTGGCAGCCAGATGGTCTCCAGCAGCCGGACCTGGCCTTCCCAGCCGCGCTGGCGCATTACGCGAAGCACTGCCGTGCCCGTTGCCAGTCCAAGCTGCGCCGCTACATCCGCCGGGGCAGCCAGCGTGCGCAGCGACACGATGCGCGACTCCGGGATCTCCGAGCCGGCATCGCCAAAGCGGAAGAACCGCGCCATGGTGGCGCCCGTCAGCGCGCCGCGCACGAAGGTGCCGCGGCCATGCACGCGTTCCAGCAGGCCTTCGTCCACAAGCGCCTGGATGGCGGCGCGCATGGTGCCCAGCGCCACGCCGTAGTGCTCCGCCAGTGCGCTCTCCGCCGCAATGGCGGTGCCGGAAGCCCATTCGCCGGCCAGGATGCGGCCCTTGAGCGCGGTTGCGATGCGGGCCCAGCGTGGCGCGRCCAGGCTGGCGGGCGAGGCGTCAAGGCCGGCTCCCGTCGGGGCGGGCAGGGTGGAGCGGTCGGGCATTCGTGTCTCCGGGGTGCGTGCCCCGGCCGATGTTCATTGCCGAGGTATCTAGTCATCTATAGGACTAGAGCATAGAATGGAGGGGCACTGGTGTCAACCATCGCGCGCCTGGCCGGCGCAAGGTGGCAGGCGCTAACATCCATGCGCGGCATGCGCCGTCCCCCAGGCCAGAACATGTTCCAGATCGATACCCATTTCCACGTGTTTTCCGCAGATGCCCCCGCCGTGGGCGGTGCGCGCTACCGGCCTGCCTACGGCGCCAGCCTGGCGCAGTGGCAAGCCATCTCCCGCGCGCACGGCGTGCGCGCGGGCGTGGTGGTGCAGCCGAGTTTCTTTGGCAGCGACAACAGCGAACTGGAGGCGGCGCTGGCGGCTTCGCGCGCGCTGCGAGGCGTTTGCGTGCTGGACCCGGCGGTGTCCGCTGGCGAGCTGGCGCGCCTGCATGGACTGGGCGTGCGCGGCCTGCGCTGGAATATGGTGGGACGGCACGCAGACGCATCATGGCGTGATGCGCGCTGGCCCGCGCTGCTGGAGGCGGCCCACGCGCTGGGCTGGCACCTGGAGTTGCACACCGATCCCGGCCGGTTGCACGAGTTGCAGGCCTGGCTGCCGGCGGTGCCGATTGCGCTGGTGCTGGATCATTTCGGCAAGCCGGCGGCCGGCGCGCAGGGCGATGCGCCGATGCTGGCCTGTGCCGCGCAGTGGCGCGGGCAGAGGGAGGTCTATGTCAAGCTGAGCGCGCCATATCGCGTGGCGGCCGACTTGGCGGGCGTGGTGGCCGGCTGGCACCACTGCCTGGGCGAGCAAGGCCTGCTATGGGGATCGGACTGGCCGTGGACCAATCACGAGGCCGAGGCCGACTATGGCGGCCTGCAGCGCAAGGTATGGGAGTGGCTGGGGCCGCTGGCGGCAGCGCCGGACCGCAATGCGGCGCGGTTGTTCGACCTGCCGGCCGCGTGACGGGGGCAGGTCACGCCTGGGCCGGCGCCAGCCGTCAGGTCTTCAGGCGGCCACGTCCGTCCTGCCCGCCGCTTGCTCCGGCACCACATTGAAGCAGCCGCGGTAGGTGGCGTAGAACGAGCAATACATGATCGCCAGCATCAGCAGCGAATACGGCGTGACCAGGAAGGACAGCACCGCTTCGGCCCCCAGCGCGCCGAACAACGCCTCGAGGAAAAAAGGCACCGCCACCAGCAATACCGCGAACACCACGCCGTAGGCCAGGAACGCGCCACGGTTGCGCCAGCACGCGGTCCAGCTGAAGAACAGCGCCTTGACTGGCGGCACGTTGTGCCATGCCGTGAGCAGGGGGGCAAACCAGAACAGCATGGCAATCGGCGTGTACAGCGCGGCGCCGATCATCAGCGCGAAGTAGAGCTGGCGCACGGCCTCGGCCGACGGCGCTTCTTCCTTGAGCAGGATGGGCACCAGCGTGCTGATATCCACCAGGCTGCCCGCGATCAGGCTCAGCACGAACACCAGCCCCGCATAGATGCCGCCCAGCACCAGCAGGTTGCGGCTGGCCTGTTTGCCGTTGCCGCGGAAACCGGCCAAGAGCACGGTGGGCAGCACGCGCTTGTTCAGAATCACCTCGCGGCAGGCGGTCATGATGCCGACCGACAGGCCAGGCGTGACCACCAGCAGCGCGATGATGCCGATCAGCGGCACGAACACCGCGAGCTGCGCGGCGATCAGGTAGACAAACAACAGCATCAGGAAGGCGAGCGGGTTCTTGCGGAACAGCCAGACACCCTGGCGGAACCAGACATAACCTTCCTTGGCGGAGACTTCCAGTAATTGCATGACGGTCAGGTCCAGGGCAGCGCGTCGGCTTCGATGCGCCGGCGCAGGATGCGTTCGAAATGGGTTGGGTCGTGCGGTTGCAGCATGTCGGCCTCGCGCGGCAGGTAGAAGTCCCACAGCCGGGAAATCCAGAAACGCAGCGCGCCGGCGCGCAGCATGTCGCGCCAGTGCTGCGCCTCGGTGGGACCCAGCGGTCTCACAGCATGATAAGCCCGCAGCAAGGCCTGGACGCGGGCATCGTCGAGCGTGCCGGTGGCCAGGTCGATGCACCAGTCATTGACGGTGACCGCCAGGTCGAACAGCCACTTGTCGTTGCCGGCGAAGTAGAAGTCGAAGAAGCCGCCCAGCTTGTCCTGGCCGCCCTGGTCGTCCTCGAACAGCGCATTGTCGCGGAACAGGTCGCAATGGCAGGGGCCGCCCGGCAAGGCCGCGTAAGCGGTGCTGCCGAAGAAGGCGGTCTGGTGGGCCAGTTCCTGCCGCAGCAGCGCTTGCTGGCCGGCATCCAGGAAAGGCAGGATCTCGCCCTCCGTCTGTTGCCACCAGGGCAGGCTGCGCAGGTTCGGCTGCTGGCGCGGATAGCTCTGGCCGGCAAGGTGCATGCGGGCGAGCATGTCGCCCACTTCCGCACAATGCCCGGCCCCGGGGGCCAGCTGCGAGCCGCCCGGCAGGCGCGTGACGATGGTGGCCGGCTTGCCCTTGAGGGTACGCAGGATTTCGCCGTCGCGGTCCGGGACCGGGGCCGGCACGCGGATGCCGTGCGCCGCCAGGTGGGCCATCAGGTGCAGGTAATACGGCAACTGCTCAAACGTCAGGCGCTCGAAGATGGTCAGCACATATTCATGCGTGCAGCCATCCTGCTCCATGGTCAGGAAGAAATTGCTGTTCTCGATGCCCGAGGCAATGCCGCGCAAATTGCGCATTTCGCCCAGGTTGTAATCAAGGAGCCAACTGGCGATCTCGTCCGGCGAGACCGTGGTGAATACGGCCATACTCTTTTTTTGAATCGAAACGGATGGCGGCGGGCGCAAGCAAGCTTGGCTCTCGCGGCATGGATGCCGGAAACGCCGGCGCGGCCCCGCCGTGATCGTCTGGCGGGGTCGTGGGAAATCAGAAATCAGAAAACAAGAAGCAGAAAGCAGACAGCAGATAGCGAAAACCAGGGCCCGGGAGCCGGGGTGCTAAAACCCGGCGTGCCGGTGCTCAGAATTGCAGCACCTTGACCGATGGTACGCGGTTCGTGTCATGGTCCCGGATCTTCGGCGAGCTGTCTTCCGGCTTGCTCATCTGGTACTTGGTGCCCATGCCGGACTTGACCTCGATATCGGTGGCCTGGCCCTTGTTCTTGTATTCCCGGACCTGGGTGCCATCCCGCTCATTGAGCTGGAAGCTCGGTTCGCGCGGCTGGTTCAGCTGGGTCTTGGCCGGCGAGGTGATCGGCCGGTTGTTGATCTGGTTCAGCTCTTGCTGGGTCAGGGCGCCGCCCGCCTGCTCGGTGTTCGGCTGCGCCATCACCGCAGCGGGGGCGCAAAGCGCCAGCAGGGCTGCAAAACCCAGCGCGCGGGCGGCGGCCGGGAACGGCTCCGGCTCTTCCGCACGCGCGGTGGCCAGGAGAGTGGGGGAGGTCATTGAAGGCTCCTGTGCAGTGCTGCAGGCTCTGGGCATGCTGCACCACGAATGGCGCTGCAGTCCGGCGGCGCCGGGCTTTGGCAGTGTGTCAGGCTTCCATTCTAGCAATTCCTGCCCGCGCCGGGCCCCTTGCGGTGACCCGGCGGCCACCTTTAAGAGGCGGCCGCCCGGGCACGGGTCCGGAAATGGCGGAGGCTGTCGGTCGGCGGTGCAACATGCCGCCTCCGGGGCCTTGCGGCTCCGGAAGGGCGGGCGGCCCCGGTGCAAGCCCTGCTTACAGGTAGAACATCTCTTCCTTGGGCGGGATCGGGTTGTCGCCGCCGCGCTGCTCGTAGTACTCATAGACCGCTTCGAGCACTTCATGCGGCTCGTCCACGATTTTCATCAGGTCGAGGTCATGCTCGGCGATCAGGCCCATCGGCAGCAGCGTGAAGCGGAACCAGTCGAGCAGGCCCTTCCAGAAACGGCTGCCGAACAGCACCACCGGCACGGCACGGGACTTGCCGGTCTGTACCAGGGTCAGCACTTCGGCCAGCTCGTCGAGCGTGCCGAAGCCACCCGGCATCACGATAAAGGCGTCCGAATTCTTGACGAAGGTCACCTTGCGCGTGAAGAAGTGGCGAAAGCGCATGGCGATGTCCTGGTAGGGATTGCCTTGCTGCTCGTGCGGAAGCTCGATGTTCAGGCCGACGCTGGCCGATTTGCCTGCGTGGGCGCCCTTGTTGGCCGCTTCCATGATGCCCGGGCCGCCGCCCGAGATGACCGCGAAGCCGGCGTCGGAGAACAGCCGGGCGATCTCGATGGTGCGCTGGTAGTAGGGGGAATCCTCGCGCAGGCGCGCGCTGCCGTAGATCGAGACGGCCGGGCGGATCTCCGAAAGGTACTCGGTCGCCTCGATGAACTCTGCCATAATCGTGAACATTTGCCACGAGGCGCGCGCCTTCTTTGCGGTCGCGCGGTCTTCGTCGGCCAGCGCACGCAGGCTGGGAATCATCTTGCGCGGGTTGGCGCGGATGCCGGAGGCGGGAGCCGTATCTCCCGGGCCTTCGGCGGCAGTGCTGACCGTCACGTTCACGTCCATATCGGCCGCGGTGGTAATACTGCCTTCCGCGGCCTGCTTGAGGGCCGCCGCCGGGTTTTCGGCGCCGGCTGCGTCGGAGAGGGGGGCGGCGTTCGCACCGCCTGCGGCGGCACCAGTCAATTTTGAGTCCATGGGAATGTCGGATAGTCCAAAAACACTCTTGCTCGTCGATGGGTCGAGCTATTTGTATCGCGCGTATCACGCCCTGCCGGATCTGAGGAACGGGGAGGGGCTGCCCACAGGGGCAATCTACGGCATGATCAATATGCTGCGCAAGCTGCGCAACGATTTCCCGGCAGAGTATAGCGCTTGCGTGTTCGACGCCAAGGGTAAGACCTTCCGCGACGATCTTTATCCTGCCTACAAGGAGCATCGCCCGTCGATGCCCGAAGACCTTGCCAGGCAGATCGAGCCGATCCACGAGGCGGTGCGCGCGCTGGGCTGGCCGATCGTGGTGGTGGAGGGCGTGGAGGCCGACGACGTGATCGGCACGCTGGCCCGCCAGGCTACCGCCGAAGGCATGCGCACGGTGGTCTCCACCGGCGACAAGGACCTGGCCCAGCTGGTCGACGACCATGTCACCCTGGTCAACACCATGAGCGGCGAAGTGCTCGACCCGCCCGGCGTCGTGGCCAAGTTCGGCGTGCCGCCGGCGCGCATCGTCGACTACCTCTCGCTGATCGGCGATGCGGTGGACAACGTGCCCGGCGTGCCCAAGGTCGGCCCCAAGACGGCGGTCAAATGGCTCACCGAATACGGCACGCTCGACGACATCATGGCCGGCGCCGCCGGCATCAAGGGCGTGGTGGGCGAGAACCTGCGCAATACGCTGGAGTGGTTGCCCAAGGCGCGCGAGCTGGTGACGGTCAAGACCGACTGCGACCTGAAGAGCTCGCTGGCCAATTTCCACCAGCTCCGGGAAAGCGGCGAGGACAAGGAAAAGCTGATCGATTTCTTTGCGCGCTATGGTTTCAAGACCTGGCTGCGCGAGGCGACCGGCGAAAGCCTGCCGAACCCCCGTGCCCAGGCGCGCGCCAGCGCGGCGCAGCCCGCTGCCGGCGGTACGGCGGCGGCAGAGGCGGGCCCGGCCCAGGGCGGTCTGTTCGACGACGCTCCGGCGCCGGCGCAGATCCGCTACGAAACCGTGGCGACCGAGGCGGCGCTGGAGGCCTGGATGCGGCGTATCGAAACCGCGCCGCTGGTGTCCATCGATACCGAGACCACCTCGCTGGACCCGATGCAGGCGCAACTCGTCGGCATCTCGCTGTCGATCGAGCCGGGCGAAGCCTGCTATATCCCGGTTGCCCACCGCGGCCCCGATGTGGTCGGCCTGGAGGCCAACGGCCAGCTCGGGCGCGAGGCCGTGCTGGAGCGCATGCGTGCCTGGCTGGAGGATCCGTCGCGCGCCAAGGTAGGCCAGAACCTGAAATACGACTCGCATGTTTTCGCCAACCACGGCGTGAATTTCCGTGGCATCGCGCATGACACCATGCTGCAGAGCTACGTGCTGGCGTCCCACCGCAACCACGGCATGGACAGCCTTGCCGAGCGCCTGCTCGGCCTCAAGACCATCAGCTACGAGGAAGTGTGCGGCAAGGGCGCCAGCCAGATCGGCTTCGACCAGATCGACATTGCGCGCGCCACCGAATACGCCGCCGAGGACGCCGACGTCACGCTGCGCCTGCACCGCAACATGTATCCGCAGGTGGAGGCCTTGCAGGGCGTGCGCTACGTCTACGAGCAGATCGAGATGCCGGTTTCCGTGGTGTTGCAGAAGATCGAGCGCAACGGCGTGCTGATCGATTCCGACCGCCTGGGCGCACAGAGCGCGCAGCTCGGCCAGCGCATGCTGGAGCTGGAGCAAGCCGCCTACGAGGCCGCGGGCCAGCCCTTCAACCTTGGCTCGCCCAAGCAGATCGGCGAGATCCTGTTCGGCCAGATGAAGCTGCCGGTGGTCAAGAAGACCGCCAGCGGCGCGCCTTCCACCGACGAGGAAGTGCTGCAGAAGCTGGCCGAGGATTACCCGCTGCCCAAGCTGCTGCTGGACTACCGTGGCCTGGCCAAGCTCAAGTCCACCTATACAGACAAGCTGCCCAAGATGGTCAACCCGGCCACCGGGCGCGTGCATACGAGCTATGGGCAAACCACCGCGGTGACCGGCCGGCTGGCTTCGACCGAGCCCAACCTGCAGAACATCCCGGTGCGTACCGAGGAAGGCCGCCGCATCCGCGAGGCCTTCATCGCAGCCCCCGGCAATGTGATCGTGTCGGCCGATTATTCGCAGATCGAGCTGCGCATCATGGCCCATATCTCGGGCGACGAGAACCTGATGCGCTCGTTCGCCGAAGGCGAGGACGTGCACCGCGCCACTGCGGCCGAGATCTTCGGCGTCAGCACGGATGCGGTCAGCAGCGAGCAGCGCCGCTACGCCAAGGTCATCAATTTCGGCCTGATCTACGGCATGAGCGCATTTGGCCTGGCCAGCAACCTCGGCATCGAGCGCGAGGCGGCCAAGCACTATATCGACCGTTATTTCATGCGCTACCCCGGCGTGGCGCGGTACATGGAGGAAACGCGGCAGACCGCGCGCGAGCAGGGCTTCGTCGAGACCGTGTTCGGCCGCCGCCTGTGGCTGCCGGACATCAATGGCGGCAACGGCCCGCGCCGCCAGGGCGCCGAGCGGGCTGCCATCAATGCGCCGATGCAGGGCACCGCCGCCGACCTGATCAAGCTGTCCATGATCGCCGTGCAGAACTGGCTGGAGCGCGACGGCCTGGGTACGCGCCAGGTGATGCAGGTACACGATGAACTGGTGCTGGAAGTACCGCAGGCCGAGCTGGAACTGGTCAAGGTGAAGCTGCCGGAGCTGATGTGCTCGGTGGCTGAGCTGCGCGTGCCGCTGGTGGCCGAGGTCGGTACCGGCAGCAACTGGGAGGAGGCRCACTAAACGACGGGGCGGCCCCTGGGGCCGCTCCGGGATTGCCCCCGTCCCGCTATTCCTGCATTCTGGTTCCGATTGAAGCGACCGCTGAATCGGTGATTGGCGTCTTGCCAGTCTTGCTGCTGTGCAGCAGACTGGCGGAAAGCCGGGGTCACTGGCTCGCGTCAGGCCCCGCAAAAGAATATCGACGACACTGGGTAGATCATGAGCACAGAGGGAAGGGCGCATCGAATCATCGTAGTCGGAGGAGGAGCAGGCGGTCTGGAACTGGTCACGCGGCTGGGCGACAAGCTCGGCAAGAGCGGGGCCGCGCAGGTGGTACTGGTGGACCGCTCCCCCACGCATATCTGGAAACCGCTGCTGCATGAAGTCGCCGCCGGCAGCATGGATCCCCACACCCATCAGCTGGAATACGTAGCGCAGGCGCGCTGGCACCATTTCGAGTTCCAGCAAGGCGAGCTGACCGGCATCGACCGCACCCGCAAGACCATCGCGGTGGCGGCCTGCGTCGACCTCGACGGCACGGAGCTGCTGCCCGCGCGCGAACTGCCCTACGACACCCTGGTACTGGCCATCGGCTGCGTGACGCATTTCTTCGGCGTGCCCGGCGCCGCGGGCAACGCCATCGCGCTCGACACCGTGGACCAGGCGGAACGCTTCCGCCGCAAGCTGATCTCGGCCTGCGTGCGCGCCCAGAACGGACGCGGGCGCATCGGCGACGACGGCCGCCCGCGCGTGGATGTCGCCATCATCGGGGCCGGCGCTACCGGCGTCGAACTCTCGGCCGAGTTGCGCAACACCGCGCATGTGCTCAGCGCCTACGGGCTGCACCAGCTGGATCCGCGCCGCGACGTGCGCATCCACGTGGTCGAGGCCGGCCCGCGCATCCTGCCCGCGCTTTCCGAGCGGGTTTCCGCGGAAACCACCAAACTGCTTCACAAGCTCGACATTGAGGTCCTCACCGCCGAGCGCGTCACCGAAGTCACGGAGGATGCGGTGCTGACCGCCAGCGGCAAGCACATCGATGCCGACCTGACGGTGTGGGCCGCGGGCATCACCGCGCCGCCGGTGCTCTCCACGCTTGGCCTGCCGGTGAGCCGGATGGGGCAGATCGTGGTCAAGCCCACGCTGCAAAGCGAAGCCGATCCCGATATCTTCGCCTTCGGCGATTGCGCCAGCTGCCCCTGGCCCGAGAAACAGGGCACCGTGCCGCCGCGTGCCCAGGCCGCGCACCAGCAAGCCGTGTTCCTCTACGACGCGCTGCGCGCGCGGCTGGCCGGAAAGCCGCTGCCGTCGTTCGCCTTCAAGGATCTGGGCTCGCTGGTGTCGCTGGGGCACTTCAGCGCGGTCGGCAGCCTGATGGGCGGCCTGATCGGCGGCTCGATGTTCATCGAAGGCCTCATGGCCCGGGTGATGTACACCTCCTTGTACCGCATGCATGTCATGGCGCTGCACGGTGCCGTGGGCATGGGACTGGATACCGTGACCCACTGGCTGCGCAGCAAGACCAGCCCGCGCGTCAAGCTGCACTAAGTTGAGCCGCATGAGCCGTGTTAGGGCGAGGTTCGCCCCTCTTGCCGGCCGCGTGCGCTGAACTCCATGTTTGCTTAGAATCGGACTCCCGGCGCTGCCAGTATTGACCGGCAGCGCCGCCCCATGTCTTGCCCACCCGGATTCGCCATCCAAGCCAAACAGGAGACCGCATGCTGAAGCCAGAAGTGGAAAGCCTCGTACCCGGCCAGTCCTATGACCGCCGCGCCTTCGTCAAGACAGCGCTGGGCTCGGCATTTGCCGCGGCCGCCATGCCCGTGATGGCGCAGGCCATCAAGACCGATTTCGCCGGCCTCACCGCCGGCGAGGTCACCATTGCCTCGGGCGGCTTCAATATGCCCGCCTATCGCGCCCAGCCGGAAGGCAAGACCAACCTGCCGGTGATACTGGTGGTGAGCGAGATCTTCGGCGTGCACGAACATATCGCCGATATCTGCCGGCGCTTCGCCAAGCTGGGCTACCTCGCCATCGCGCCGGAGTTGTTCGCGCGCCAGGGCGATCCCAGCAGCTTCGGCACCATCCAGGAACTGCAGTCCAAGCTGATTTCCAAGGTGCCGGATGAGCAGGTCATGGGCGATCTCGACGCAGCGGTGGCTTGGGCCAAGGCCAACGGCGGCAATGCCAGCAGACTGGCCATCACCGGTTTTTGCTGGGGCGGACGCATCACCTGGCTGTACGCTGCGCATAGTCAGCAGGTCAAGGCGGGCGTGGCCTGGTATGGCCAGCTGGTGGGCGAGCCGACCCCGGTCAAGCCCAGGAATCCGATCGACCTGGCCAGCCAGCTCAAGGTGCCGGTGCTGGGCCTCTATGGCGGAAAGGACACCGGCATCACGCAGGAACAGGTCGAGAAAATGAAGGCGACGCTGGCGGCATCGAGCGATCCCTTTGCCAAGGCCTCCACCTTCGTGGTCTATCCGGAATCCGGCCATGCCTTCAATGCGGACTACCGGCCCAGCTACCGGGAAGCCGACGCCAAGGATGGCTGGCAGCGCTGCCTGGCGTGGTTCAAGCAACACGGTGTGTAGGGCGGTGCGATAGCTTGCGTTGAATCCTGGCGCCGGCGGAGCGAGCGGCAAATACGGCTTGTGCCGCAGGATTTGCAAAGTCGGCGCCAATCTACGTACAATGCGTGCTTCGTTTCTTGCAACAGTGTTGCGTCTAAGGTCGGTGCCGCTACTGTTGAGCGGATAGCCGGTCCCGGGAGCCCATCATCCATTCCACGCTTGTCTACATCCTGCTTGCCGCCACCATCTCGGGGGTGGGCAGTATCCTGGGGGCGGCGCTGCTGTCGCTGACGGTAGCCTCGCGCGTGGTCGAGCGCATGGTGAGCTTCTCGGTAGGCGTGCTGCTGGCCACGGCGCTGCTGCACTCCCTGCCGGAGGCCTTCGAATCGGGCGCCGATCCGCGTGCCTTGTTCGGCACCCTGCTGGCCGGCCTGCTCGGCTTCTTCCTGCTGGAGAAGGTCGCGCTGCTGCGCCACTCGCACCATCACGAAGGCGACGGGCACCACCACCATCACGGCCACGACCGCGAGGAAGCCGGCCGCAGCGGCATGGCCATCCTGGTGGGCGATACCTTCCACAACTTTGCCGATGGCATCGTGATCGCCGCCGCCTTCCTGGCCGATCCGCATATCGGCCTGGTCACCGCGCTGGCCATTGCCGCCCACGAGATCCCGCAGGAAGTGGGCGATTTCATCGTGTTGCTCAACGCGGGGTTCTCCAAGGCGCGCGCCTTTGCCTTCAACCTGCTGTCCAGCCTGGCTGCCATTGCCGGCGGCGTGGTGGGCTACTTCCTGCTCGACCAGATGAGCGGCTGGATTCCCTATGTGCTGGTGATCGCATCGAGCAGCTTCGTCTATATCGCCGTCAGCGACCTGATGCCGCAGATGCAGCGCAAGCCGCGCTGGCGCGAGTCGATCATCCAGGTAGTGCTGGTGGCCACCGGGATTTGCGCGATCTTCTTCATCACCAATGGCGTGCACGAGGCGCATGGCCATGCCCATGCGCACGGCGTGGCGGCTCCCGCCAGATAAGGACGCCCGCGTTCAGGCGCCGCTCGCCACCGGCCGCGCCGGGTCGGCGCACCACTCGCTCCAGGAGCCCGGATAGAGCGCGGCGCCCGGCAAGCCCGCCACCTCCAGCGCCAGCAGGTTGTGGCAGGCGGTCACGCCCGAGCCGCATTGCATGACCGCCTCGCTGGCCGGCGTTCCGGCCAGCACCTGGCCGAACTCCTGCTTCAGCGTGGCGGCCGGCTTGAAGCTGCCATTGCCTTCCAGGTTGTCCTTGAAGAAGCGGTTGACCGCGCCAGGGATATGCCCGCCGACGGGATCGAGCGTTTCGTTCTCGCCGCGGAAACGGTCCGCTGCGCGGGCATCCACCACCAGCCGCGTCGGGTTTGCCAGGTTGGCCAGCACCGCGTCGGCATCCACCGTGGGTACCAGCGAGGCCTTGCGCATCAGGTTGCCGGGCGTTTCRGGGTCCGGCGTATTGCCGGCCTCGAGCGGCAGGCCGGCTGCCACCCATGCGTTCTTGCCACCATCCAGTACCGCCACCGCGCCGTGGCCCAGCCAGCGCAGCAGCCACCAGGCGCGTGCCGCGTACATGCCGCCCTGCGCATCGTAGGCGATGACCTGGGTGTCTTCATTCACGCCGAGCGCGCGCAGGCGCGCGGCCAGCGTATTGGGATCGGGCAAGGGGTGGCGGCCGTTGCTCCCCGTCTTCTCGCCGGACAATTCGTTGTCCAGGTGCAGGTAGAAGGCGCCCGGCAGGTGGCCCACATGGTAGGCATCGCGTCCGGCGGCGGGGTTGGCCAGGTCGAAGCTGCAGTCAATCACGACGCTGTGGCGGCTGCTGTCTTCGCGCAGCGCGCGCAGGTCCTGGCTGGAGATCAGGGTGGTGAACATGGCATAACCTTGGGTTGGGAGGGCTGTACGGCATCGGCGGGTGAGCACCGTTCGCCACCTTCGATGCTACACCTCGGGGTGCACTTCCGCCTCGGGGGACTTGACCGGGGTATCGGCGGTCGGCTGCTTGTTGGAGCTTTCGCGGGCCCGGGTCAGGGTGGTGGCGATGCCGCTCGCGATGATCAGCGCCATGCCCACCCAGGACAGCCAGTTGAGCTGGTCGCGCCAGATGATCATGCCCCAGAAGCTGGAGAACACAATGCCGGCGTATTGCAGGTTGGCGGTGAGCAGCGTGTTGCCGCGCTTGTAGGCGCGCGTCATCGCGGTCTGCCCGAGCGTGGCAAGGATGCCGATGGCCAGCAGCAGGCCCGCCCCATGCCAGGTGTGGGCGCTTGGGCCGGTGAGCAGCATCCAGGCCAGGCCCACCACCATCCCGACTGCCGAGAAATAGAACACGATGCGGCCTTCGGGCTCGCCCAGCTGGCCGAGCTGGCGCACCTCGACATAGGCCAGCGCGGTGAAGATGCCGGAGATAAGGCCGATCAGGCCGCCGGTGAGCTGGTTGTGGCCGACGGACGGCTGCAGCAGGCACAGCACGCCGGCGAACGACATCAGGATGGCGCCGATCAGCTTGCGGTCTGCGCCGCCCGTGCCCGCCAGCGCGGCGCCGGCGCCCAGGATCAGCGCGATCCAGACCGGCGACATGTAGTTCAGGGTCATCGCCGTGGCCAGGGGCAGCATGGTGATCGAGGTGAACCACAGCAGCAGGGCGGTCACGCCGAACAGGCTGCGCTTGATGTGCATGGACATATGCGGCGTGCGTACCGAGGTACCCGACGAAGCCAGCACCGTCCACATGATGATCACGCCGATCAGGCTGCGGTAGAACACGATCTCGCCGGTGGCATAGAACTCGGACGCCAGCTTGACGCCCACCCCCATCAACGAAAAGGCGAAGGCGGCGAACAGCATCCAGAGCGATTGCATGGCGAGGCGAAAGGAAGAATGAACAGCGCGCGAGCCGCGCCTGGTGATGGACAAACAGGGCGGCATCGCGAAAGGCTTCGCGCGAAGCGAATGGCCGGTGCAGGGACGGCGAGGCGCCGGGCGCACACCGGAAGCGGCGATTGTAGCAGCGCGAGTGCACCGCACCAAACGCAAAACGGACCGCCCGGGCGGTCCGTTTTGTTCGCCGCGATGCCTGTGCGGCCCGCAAAGCCTTGTCCCGCCGGTCAGCCGGTAAAGGACATGGCGCGGCGATACCATTCATGAAAGTGCTGCATGCCGTCTTCCATCGGCGACTGGTAGGGTCCTGTTTCGCTGACGCCACGCTTTGCCAGTGCGCGGCGCCCGGCGTCCATGCGCTCGGCGATCTCGTCGTCCTCGATGCAGGTTTCCATATACGCTGCGCGCTCCGCCTCGACGAACTCGCGCTCGAACAGCACAATTTCCTCGGGGTAGTAGAACTCCACGACATTGCGCGTCTTGTTCGGCCCGAGCGGGTGCAGGGTCGATATCACCAGCACGTTCGGGTACCACTCCACCATGATGTTGGGGTAGTAGGTGAGCCAGATCGCGCCGTACTTGGGCAGCACGCCGTTGTTAAAGCGCAGGACAGCCTCATGCCACTTCTGGTACGTGGGGCTGCCGGGGCGCTTGAGGCCGGCGTGCAGTCCCACCGTCTGGACGCTGTGCCAGTCGCCGAACTCCCAGCTCAGGTCGTCGCAGGAGACAAAGCTGCCCAGGCCCGGGTGGAACGGTACGACGTGGTAGTCCTCCAGATAGACCTCGATGAAGGTCTTCCAGTTGTAGTTGCACTCGTGGATCTCGACGTGGTCGAGCAGGTAGCCGTCGAAGTTCAGGTCCTCGGCCACGCCCAGGCGCGCCAGGTCGGCACGCACATCGCGCTCGCCCTCGAACAGCAGGCCGTTCCAGTTTTGCAGCGGCGAGCGTTTCAGGTGGACGCACGGCTGCTCGGCGAAATGCGGTGCGCCGAGCAGTTCGCCCTTCAGGTCGTAGGTCCAGCGGTGCAAGGGGCAGACAATGTTTTTCGCATTGCCGCGGCCGTTGAGCATGATGGCCTGCCGGTGGCGGCAGACGTTGGACATGAGCTCGATCCCGTCGGCATTGCGTACCAGGATGCGGCCCTCATCCTCTGCCGCGAGCGCGTGATAATCGCCCGGCTCGGGGATCATCAGTTCATGGCCGACATAGCCAGGGCCCTTCTTGAACAGCAGTTCCAGTTCTTGTTGGTGCAGTGCCTCGTCGATGTAGACGTTGACGGGCAGTTGCGTATCAGCCGGCACCAGTTTCAGCGCGGTGCTGAGATTGGACATTATCCCCACTCCCTATGACAGGCGAAAGCAGTGAACAACCCAACCATCGAAAAGATAATCGATATGGGAAAGACAGTCAGCCGCGCGCTGGTCCGCTTCCGGGCCAGTAGATTTAGTTCGCGCTGACGAACCGCGGATTGTACCCGAGGCAAAAAGTTAAGGGACTGATTTTTTTGCCTTTTTAGCGAAAAAGTCGACCCGGGTCGTCATGAAGGTGCCGTTCAGGGCGCATTCGGAAAGACGACCCAAGCGCACAAGTCACTTTCGGACAACGGCCTGAGGGGCATCCCTATGCAAGGGATGCGGGCATCGCCTCGCTTTGGCGTAAAATCCCTGCTTCCCCAGATTCCATGTCCGCAATGCCAAAGACAACGAGCTCCCCGGCCCAGACCGATCCGGCCGCGACCGACCAGCGGTCCGCCTCCGCGCCGCCCGCCTCCTACGAAGCCGCCATGGCCGAACTGGAGGGGCTGGTAGCCAGCATGGAAGGTGGCGCATTGCCGCTGGAAGATTCGCTGGCGGCGTACAAGCGCGGGGCTGAACTGGTCCGGTACTGCCAACAGATGCTCGAGCGCGTGGAGCAGCAGGTCAAGGTGCTGGAAGGCGACGTCCTCAAGCCCATGCCCGCCGAAGCCGGCATCCAGGGAGACGCGGAATGAGCGACTCGCGCCAGAAAGTGGAAGCCGGCGATTTCGCCGCCTGGATGCGCGCCCAGGGCGCCAGGACCGAGGCTGCGCTCGATGCCGCGTTGCCCACGAATGCAACAGTGCCTTGCACGCTGCACGAAGCCATGCGGTATGCTGTGCTCGGCGGCGGCAAGCGTGTACGCCCCTTGTTGGTGCATGCGGCCGGCGAAGTGGCCGGTGCGGCGCCCGAGGCTTGCGACGCGGCCGCCAGTGCGGTGGAGATGATCCACGCGTACTCGCTGGTGCACGACGATATGCCCTGCATGGACGATGACGATTTGCGTCGCGGCCGTCCTACCGTGCACAAGGCCTACGATGAAGCGACGGCGCTGCTGGTGGGCGACGCGCTGCAAACGCAGGCATTTGTGGTGCTGGCCGAGTCGGCGTCGCTTGCCTCGCTGGACGCCGCCGCACGCTTGCGCCTGGTGGCCGAGCTGGCCCGGGCCTCGGGCTCGGTCGGCATGGCGGGCGGGCAGGCAATCGACCTGCAGCATGTCGGCCTGGCGATTTCGCTGGGCGAACTCGAGGCAATGCACCGCATGAAGACCGGTGCCTTGTTGCGGGCCAGCGTGCGCATGGGCGCCTATTGCGGGACGGTGGACGAGGCAGGCATGGCCGCGCTCGACCGCTATGCCGCGGCCGTGGGCCTGGCGTTCCAGGTGGTGGACGATATCCTCGACGTGACCGCGGATACCGCCACGCTGGGCAAGACCGCCGGCAAGGACGCGGCCCATGACAAGCCGACCTATGTGTCGTTGATGGGACTCGAACCTGCCCGCCAGCTGGCCGGGCAGCTCCGGACCACGGCGCACGAGGCGCTGGCAGGCTTCGGCGCGCGCGCCGGACGCCTGGCCGAACTGGCCGATCTCATCGTGCTGCGCTCGAATTGAGCGCGAGCTGAATTGACAAGCAGGAAAACCGACAACCGGGCACAAGAATCCGGCCGCCGAACGGACATCATGACCTACGCACTGCTCAAAACTATTGACGACCCCGCAGCCCTCCGCCGGCTGGACCGCCGCCAGCTCAAGACGTTGGCCGACGAACTCCGCGCCTACGTGCTCGAATCGGTGTCGCAAACCGGCGGCCACCTGTCGTCCAACCTTGGCACGGTCGAACTGACCATCGCACTGCACTACGTCTTCCATACACCGGACGACCGCGTGGTATGGGACGTCGGCCACCAAAGCTATCCGCACAAGATCCTGACCGGGCGCCGCGATCGCATGCACTCGCTGCGCCAGTGGGGCGGCATCTCGGGTTTCCCGCGCCGCAGCGAAAGCGAGTACGACACCTTCGGCACCGCGCATTCCTCCACGTCCATCTCGGCCGCGCTGGGCATGGCGCTGGGCGCCCGCACGCTGGGCGAGAAGCGCGTCTCCATCGCCGTGATCGGCGATGGCGCGATGACCGCCGGCATGGCCTTCGAAGCCATGAACAACGCCGGCGTCTACAAGGACCTGCCGCTGCTGGTGGTGCTCAACGACAACGACATGTCGATCTCGCCGCCGGTCGGCGCGCTCAACAACCACCTGGCTCGGCTGATGAGCGGCAAGTTCTACGCCGCCACCAAGAAGGGCATCGAACGGGTGCTGTCGGTGGCCCCGCCGGTGCTCGAGTTCGCCAAGCGCTTCGAGGAACATGCCAAGGGCATGGTGGTGCCGGCCACGCTGTTCGAGGAATTCGGCTTCAATTACATCGGCCCGATCGATGGCCACGATCTCGAGTCGCTGGTGCCGACGCTGCAGAACATCCGCCAGCGCGCCCTCGAGGGCGGCGGCCCGCAGTTCCTGCACGTGGTCACCAAGAAAGGGCAGGGCTACAAGCTGGCCGAAGCCGACCCGATCCTCTACCACGGTCCCGGCAAGTTCAACCCGGCTGAAGGCATCCGTCCGTCGCCCAAGCCGGCCCGCAAGACCTATACCCAGGTGTTCGGCGATTGGCTGTGCGACATGGCTGCCGCCGATCCCAAGCTGGTCGGCGTGACGCCGGCCATGCGCGAAGGCTCGGGCATGGTGGAGTTCGAAAAGCGTTTTCCGAATCGTTACTACGATGTGGGCATCGCCGAGCAGCACGCCGTGACGTTCGCGGGCGGCCTGGCCTGCGAAGGCCTCAAGCCGGTGCTGGCGATCTACTCCACCTTCCTGCAGCGCGGCTATGACCAGCTGATCCACGACGTGGCGCTGCAGAACCTGCCGGTGGTGTTCGCGCTCGACCGTGCGGGCCTGGTGGGCGCCGATGGCGCCACCCACGCCGGCGCATACGACATCGCCTTCCTGCGCTGCATCCCCAATATGATGGTGATGACGCCGGCCGACGAGAACGAATGCCGCCAGTTGCTGACCACGGCCTTCCAGCAGGACTGCCCGACCGCCGTGCGCTATCCGCGCGGCGCCGGCGCCGGCGTGGCGACCGAGACCGCGCTCACCGCGCTGCCGGTCGGCAAGGGCGAGATGCGCCGTACCGGCGGCGCGCGCGCCGGCCAGCGCGTGGCCTTCCTGGCGTTCGGCTCGATGCTGCACCCGGCTTTGGGCGCAGCCGAGGCGCTCGATGCTTCGGTGGCCAACATGCGCTTCGTCAAGCCGCTCGACGAAGAACTGGTGAAGAAGCTGGCGGACGAGCACGACTATCTCGTCACCGTCGAAGAAGGCTGTGTGATGGGTGGCGCGGGCAGCGCGGTGCTTGAAGCGCTGGCCGCCGCCGGCATCGCCGTGCCGGTGCTGCAGCTTGGCCTGCCCGACCGCTTCGTCGACCATGGCGATCCGGCCTTCCTGCTGTCGCAATGCGGGCTCGATGCCAAGGGCATCGAGCACTCCGTGCGCGAGCGCTTCAAGCTGACCCAGGCGGCGGTCGCCACGCGCGCGGCCTGATCCGTCCCGGTGCCGGCGTGCCCGCCGCAGGCGGGCGCGCCGGCAATCTTCGCGTTTCGTCATCGTACGACTGTCGTTCTGCCGCTATCACCGCATGGTTCGTGCGGGTATCGCCCGTTCATGGGCAGCACCAGGCAATTTCCCTTAGAATCGCAAGTTCTGTGTTCGCAGCTGCGGGAAGGCATCCCTTGCCCTCGCCCGCGGTTTCACACTCGTTGCGCGGCAAGGTTGACTGCGAAAAATGCCGCGACCGTAGAGGAAACCCGATCAATATGAATGACATCAATCCCGCCTTTGTGATGCCCGACGTGCAGTCGAGCCTCGATACCCGCCAGATCCCRATCCAGCGGGTGGGCGTGAAGGGCGTGCGTTATCCCCTGTCGCTGAAGACACCTGCCGGCGTGCTGGCCACGGTAGGCACCTTCAACCTCGACGTGCACCTGCCTGCCGACCAGAAAGGCACGCATATGTCGCGCTTCGTCGCCTTGCTCGAGGAAGAACGCGAGCCGCTCGAACTGGCGACCTTCCGTTCGCTGCTGGACAAGATGCTGGTCAAGCTGGAGGCCGAGGCCGGGCGCATCGAAGTCACCTTCCCCTATTTCATCAACAAGATCGCGCCGGTGTCGGGCGTGCAATCGCTGATGGACTACGAAGTCACGCTGATCGGTGAAGTGCGCGGCGGTGCCACCAAGGTCTTCCTGAAGGCCCTGGTGCCGGTCACCAGCCTGTGCCCGTGCTCGAAGAAGATCTCGCAGTACGGCGCGCACAACCAGCGCTCGCATATCACCATGAATGTCGAGCTGGCGGGCGACCTGCCCGTGGAGGCGCTGGTGCGCATGGCCGAGGAAGAAGCCTCGTGCGAGTTGTGGGGCCTGCTCAAGCGTCCGGACGAGAAGTTCGTCACCGAGCGCGCTTACGAGAATCCCAAGTTCGTCGAGGACCTGGTGCGCGACATCGCCATGCGCCTGAATGCGGACGATCGCATCGTGGCGTATGTGCTGGAGGCCGAGAATTTCGAGTCCATCCACAACCACAGCGCTTATGCCGTGATCGAGCGCGACAAGCGCACGGTGCGGTAAGCCGGCGCTTCAGCCAACAAGAAAGCCACCGCGAAGGTGGCTTTTTTGTTGGCTTAGCGGCGGAAGACTAGCGTGCCGGCAGGCGAATATCCGACAGTTCCCAGCGCGGCGTCACGCCGTAGCCGTAGCTGTGCTGCGCCAGTTCGGGCGCGGCCTGCAGCCGCATCGCGCCGGCAAAGGCGATCATGGCCCCGTTGTCGGTACAGAAGGCCAGGTCCGGGTAGTAGACCTGGATCTTCTTCTGCGCGCCCAGCTGGTCCAGGCGCTCGCGCAGCTGCCGGTTGGCGCCCACGCCGCCGGCCACCACCAGCCGGCGATGCCCGGTCTGCTTGAGCGCTGCCATGGACTTGGCCGCCAGCACGTCGACGATGGCGTCGACAAAGGAGCGCGCCAGATTGGCCCGGTCCTGCTCGCAAACGTTGCCCAGCTTGCGGGTTTGCGTCAGCACCGCCGTCTTGAGGCCGGCGAAGGAGAAATCGAGATTGCCCGAATGCAGCATCGGGCGGGGCAGGGCATATGCGCCGGGCGCGCCGAACTCGGCCAGCCGCGATACCTCGGGGCCGCCAGGGTAGCTCAGGCCCAGCAGCTTGGCGGTCTTGTCGAAGGCCTCGCCGGCGGCATCGTCCAGCGTTTCGCCCAGCAAGGCGTAGTCGCCGATGCCGCGCACTTCCATCAACTGCGTGTGCCCGCCGGAAACCAGCAGGGCCACGAAAGGGAACGGCGGCGGATCGCGCGTCAGCAGCGGCGACAGCAGGTGGCCCTCGAGATGGTGCACGCCCAGCATCGGCACGTTCAGGGCAAAGCCCAGGGCGTTGGCCACCGACGCGCCCACCAGCAATGCGCCGGCCAGGCCGGGCCCCTGCGTGAAGGCGATCGCATCGATGTCCTTACGGGTGCGGCCGGCTTCGTCGAGTATCTGCCGCAGCAGTGGCAGCACGCGGCGGATGTGGTCGCGGGAGGCGAGTTCAGGCACGACGCCGCCGTAGTCGCGATGCATGGCGATCTGCGAGTGCAGGGCGTGGGTGAGCAGCCCGGCCTCGGTGTCATAAAGGGCGAGGCCGGTTTCGTCGCAGGAAGATTCGATGCCAAGGACAAGCATGGGGGGAAGCTAAGGCCGGTACCAAAGGAAGCCGGCAAATCAAGGGGTTGGCGCGGGCGGCGGACCATCGGACCGGCAGCCTGGCGTGAGGCCAGCAGGGTAGCACAGCGGCGATTGCCCTGCTTTTCGCTACAATCGCCGCTTCTTCAGCGGGCATTCAGTAGGCAAGAAAAACATGGGCAGCAAGCAGACCGCACAGACCGGCCACGCTGGCGCGCGCGCAGGGCGCTTCGATGTGGCAGTGCTTGGCGCCGGGGCCGCCGGCATGATGTGCGCCGCCGTGGCGGGCCAGGGCGGTGCCAGCGTGGTGCTGATCGACCATGCCACGAAGCTGGCAGAGAAAATCCGCATTTCGGGCGGCGGGCGCTGCAATTTCACCAACCTGCAGGCCGGGCCCGCCAATTACCTGTCTGGTAATCCGCACTTCTGCCGTTCGGCGCTGGCGCGCTATACACCGCAGGACTTCCTCGACCTGATGCGGCGCCATGAGATCGACTGGCACGAGAAGCACCGCGGCCAGCTCTTCTGCAACGATAGCGCCGAGCAGGTGATCGAGATGCTGCGCGCCGAATGCGGCGCCGGCGGCGTGCACTGGCGCACCGGCTGCAGCGTGGACGAGGTCAGGCGCGAAGGCGACGATTTCCTGCTGATGACGGCGAATGGGCCAATCCGCGCCGGCGCGCTGGTGGTGGCCACCGGAGGACTTTCCATTCCCAAGATCGGCGCCACCGACCTGGGCTACCGCGTCGCCCGCCAGTTCGGCCTGGGCGTGGTCGAGACGCGCCCGGCGCTGGTGCCGCTCACCTTCGACGGACAGGGCTGGGCGCCATTCGCGCCGCTGGCCGGCGTATCGATGGAAGTCGATATCGCTACGGGCGGCGGCAAGACGGCCGGCGCTTTCCGTGAGGACTTGCTGTGGACCCATCGCGGTTTGTCCGGTCCCGCCGTGCTGCAGATTTCCAGCTTCTGGCGGCCGGGCACGCCCATCGCCATCGACCTGTTCGACGGCAACGACGCAAGTGAGTGGCTGCTTGCGCAAAAGGGCAGCAGCCGCAAGCACCTGGCCAACCTGCTGGCCGAACGCCTGCCGGCCCGCCTGGCCGATGCCTGGTGCGCCGCTGCCGGCCTGAACGGCGCGCAGCCCCTGCATGATATGCCGGACAAGGCACTGCGCCGGCTCGGGGCCGCGCTGAATAGCTGGGAGTTGATCCCGGCGGGGACCGAGGGCTATCGCAAGGCCGAGGTCACGCTCGGCGGGGTGGATACCCGGGCCCTGTCATCGGCCACCATGATGGCCCGGACGGTGCCCAACCTGTACTTCATCGGCGAGGTGGTCGATGTGACCGGCTGGCTGGGTGGCTACAACTTCCAGTGGGCCTGGGCATCGGGCGTGGCTGCCGGCCAGGCCGTTGCGGAAAACGCACGCGCCGCGACGGCGGGAGTGGCCTAGGCGGCACGGCGGAAAATTTGCGCCACGCGGGCTTGACAGTGTGTGTGCTACACTTGTAGCTTTCGTAAAACCGCCAACAGCTGCTACATATTTCAGCAAGATGACCACGATCCACCTCAAAGAAAACGAGCCGTTTGAAGTCGCCATGCGTCGTTTCAAGCGCACCATCGAAAAGAACGGCTTGATTACTGAATTGCGGGCACGTGAGTTTTACGAAAAGCCGACGGCCGAGCGCAAGCGCAAGAAGGCCGCCGCCGAGAAGCGCCACTACAAGCGCATCCGCAGCCAGATGCTGCCGAAGAAGCTGTACTGAACGCACCCTTCGCTTCTGCATCAAAACCCGCTGTGGGCAAGGCTCCGGCGGGTTTTTGCATTGGCGGTCCGACGGCCGGCGCGTTTCGCCCGGCCGGCAATGTCCCGCCCACACTTTCCTGGAAAAATTGCCATRTCCCTCAAAGCCCGTATCACTGATGACATGAAGGCCGCCATGCGGGCCCGCGAAACCGATCGCCTCGGCACCATCCGGCTGCTGCTGGCGGCCATCAAGCAAAAGGAAGTGGACGAGCGCATCGARCTCGACGACACCGCCGTGCTGGCCGTGATCGAAAAGCTGGTCAAGCAGCGCAAGGACTCCCTCTCGCAGTTCACGCAAGCCGGCCGCATCGACCTGGCGGACAAGGAAAGCGCTGAAATCGAGGTGCTCAAGGTCTATATGCCCGCCGCGCTGTCGGAGGCCGAAATTGCCGCGGAAGTACAGGCCGCAGTCGCGGAGAGCGGCGCCGCCGGTCCGCAGGACATGGGCAAGGTCATGGCGGTGCTCAAGGCCAAGCTGGCCGGCCGCGCCGACATGACTGCCGTGTCGGGGCTGGTCAAGGCCGCCCTGACGGCGCGCTGAGCTAGCTCTGGCAGCCGCTGGATCGGGGCCAGTCGCCGCCGATCCGGCTTTTTGCTGGAAGTGCGTCTTAAAACGCTTTTGATCCGACACCCCTCGCCGGCCCTGGCTGCAATCCGTTGCGTCTGCACTACAATGTAGTGTTGTAGAGCCGGAAAGCGCAGTGCCGGTCACGCATTCACAATATTGCCGCCCGCTGCAACGGGCGGTTTGGCCAGAGGACGACAAGCCGGGTGATTCCGCAATCCTTCATTCAGGACCTGCTCAACCGTGTCGACATAGTCGATGTGGTGGGCAAGTACGTGCAGTTGAAGAAGGGCGGCGCCAACTTCATGGGCCTTTGCCCCTTCCACAACGAGAAGTCGCCGTCCTTTACCGTCTCGCCGACCAAGCAGTTCTACCACTGCTTCGGGTGCGGCGCGCATGGCTCGGCCATCGGCTTCCTGATGGAGTACTCCGGGCAGTCCTACCCCGACGCGGTGCGCGAACTGGCGCAATCGGTCGGCCTGTCCGTGCCCGAGGACCGCGACCGGCTGCCGCCGGCACAGCGCGCCGAACAGCAGGCGCGCTCGCTCGCGCTCACCGACGCCATGACGCGCGCCACCGAGTTCTACCGGCGGCAACTGCGCAGCGCGCCCCAGGCGATCCAGTACCTCAAGGGCCGCGGCCTGACCGGCGAGATCGCGGCGCAATTCGGGCTGGGCTATGCGCCTGACGACTGGCAGGGGCTGGAATCGGTGTTCGGCAGCTATCGCGACGACGCCATCGCCGGCCCGCTGGTGGAAGCCGGCCTGATGATCGAAAGCGCCGAGAAGCGCGACGCCGACGGCAAGCCGCGCCGCTACGACCGCTTCCGCGACCGCATCATGTTTCCCATCCGCAATGCCAAGGGCCAGGTGATTGGCTTCGGCGGCCGGGTGATGGGGCAGGGTGAACCGAAGTACCTGAACTCGCCGGAAACCCCGCTGTTCAGCAAGGGTACCGAGCTATATGGCTTATTCGAGGCACGCCATGCGATCCGGGAAACCGGCTACGTTCTGGTGGTCGAAGGCTATATGGACGTCGTGGCACTGGCTCAGCTGGGCTTTGCCAACGCCGTGGCCACGCTGGGCACGGCCTGCACCCCCGTGCACGTGCAAAAGCTGTTGCGGCAGACCGACGCCGTGGTGTTCTCGTTCGACGGCGACGCCGCCGGGCGGCGCGCGGCGCGCCGGGCGCTGGAGGCATGCCTGCCCTATGTGGCGGATAACAAAACCATCCGCTTCCTGTTCCTGCCGACCGAGCACGATCCGGACAGCTATGTGCGTGAGCAGGGTACCGATGCCTTCGCCGCCCAGGTGCGCGACGCCATGCCACTCTCGCGCTTCCTGTTGCAGGTGGTGACGGAAGGCCAGGAGCTGCGCCAGCCAGAGGGCCGCGCCCGCGCTCAATACGAGGCCAAGCCATTGCTGCAGGCCATGCCCAGCGGCGGCCTGCGCCTGCAGATCGTGCGCGAACTGGCCGACGCTACCGGCACCACGCCTGCCGAGATCGAGGCGGTCTGCGGGCTGGCCAGCGACCCGGCGCGGGTCGGCCGCTTTGCCCAGCCGCGGCCGCGCACCAAGCGTCAGGCGCCCACGGGGCTGGAGCAGCGTGTGCTGCAATTGCTGATGTGCTATCCGCAGCTCTCCGGACGGCTCGACGCCGATAGCCGCGCGCTACTGCTGGAGGATGAACAAGCCGATGCCGAGGTGCTGTCGCACCTGGTGTCCGCGTGCGACGAGTTACAGGGTGAAGTGAATTTCGCGGCCTTTAGCGAGCATCTGGCGCAGTCGCCGTATGCCGAGGTCTACGCCAATGTGCGTGCGGCGGTACTGCGCGAAGAGATCGACGAGGAACCGGCGGAGCAGGAATTCGACGCGGCCATCGCCAAGCTGCTGGCGGGGCCGTTGCAGCGGGAACTCGCCAGCCTGCAGCAGTCGGTGGTAATGGGTACGGCGGACGAGGCTGGCAAGAGCCGGATGCGATGGCTGGTCAGCGAGATCAACCGCCGGCGCCAGTTAGGTTGACCGTCCGGTAGGTCGGTCAAGGCTTGTGGTGACAAATAGGTGAAGGTTTAGCTTGACCTTGTTGAGCTTAAGCMTTGATTTATCAGGTGAAATCCTCACCTGTTGGGAAGCCGGCTAATTGCGACGTGCTACAATAGCCGGTTTGGATAGCGAAATCTTTCTCTCCCGTTCTGGTGAAAGTGAGCGTGCCAATGGCAAAGGCCAAAGCAACCGAAAAGGTTCCCACTAATGCTCCCCAATCAGGGAGCGGCAAGGCGTCCGCGAAGACATCGGCGGCTGCGAAGACAGCCGCGTCAGTCAAGACGCCAGCCCAGCCTGTGCCAGCTAAGACTGCTCGAAGCGCCAAGGCGCCCGCAGCGTCCACCACCACCGGGACTCGCATATCCGAGAACTTGAGGCCCTCGACTTCGGCACGCGAGAGCGGCGATAGCGCCAATACAAGCGGCAAGAACGCCGCGTCTGTACCTGTGAAAGGCAAGAGTATTACCGTGGCGAAACAGCAGAATACCGAAGTCGAGAGCAAGCGAACGGCAGCGGCCAGCGCCAAGACGGGAGACGCCAAGTCAGGCGCGCCCGCGTCCGAGGACACGCCGGTTGCCACAACTTCCGCCCCCGTTGCATCCGAGCGTCCCGCCGCTCCGGCAGTCAAGCCGGAGCCGAAGAAGCGTGGCCGCAAGCCCAAGGCCGGATCGCAGCACGACGACAGCACTACAGACGACGTGACTGAAGAGCTTTACGAAGACGAGATCCCCGCCGCAGCGCCCGCGGCCGCCCCCAAGTCCGAAAAGCAGAAGGCTCGCGACCGCAAGGCCAAGGAAAAGGCTCTGCTCAAGGAGTTCGCCTCGACCCAGCAGGGCACCGAGGAAGAACTGGAGGTGCGCCGCCAGAAGCTCAAGGCGCTGATCAAGCTGGGCAAGTCACGCGGTTACCTGACGTACGCGGAGATCAACGATCACCTGCCGGACGACATGGTCGATTCGGAAACGATCGACACCCTGGTCGCCACACTGAACGACATCGGCATCGCCGTCTACGAGCAGGCGCCGGACGCGGAAACGCTGCTGCTCAACGACAATGCCCCGTCCGCCACCAGCGAGGAAGAAGCCGAGGAAGAAGCTGAGGCCGCGCTTTCCACGGTGGACTCCGAGTTCGGCCGCACCACCGATCCCGTGCGCATGTACATGCGCGAGATGGGCACGGTGGAGCTGCTCACGCGCGAAGGCGAAATCGAAATCGCCAAGCGCATCGAAGCCGGCCTGAAAGACATGGTGATGGCGATCTCGGCGTGCCCGGTCACGATCTCCGAGATCCTGGCCCTGGCCGAACGCGTTGCCAGCGACGAGATCAAGATCGACGAGTTCGTCGATGGCCTGATCGACCCCAACGCCGAGGATGTTCCCGTGGCGCCGCCGGCGCCTGTTGCCGCGCCAGTGGCCGAGGAAGACGACGAGGAGTCGGACGATGAAGAGTCCGACGAAGACGAGGACGACGATGCCGGTGGCCTGGCTGCCTCCGCGCGCCAGCTTGAAGAACTGAAGCAGGGCGCTCTGGAAAAATTCCGCGTCATCGCCGAGCAGTTCGACAAGATGCGCCGCTCGTTCGAGAAGGAGGGCTACAAGTCCAAGGCCTACGTCAAGGCCCAGGAAGCCATCCAGAACGAACTGATGACCATCCGCTTCACCGCGCGCAACGTCGAACGCCTGTGCGACACGCTGCGTGGCCAGGTGGACGAAGTGCGCAAGCTTGAGCGCTCCATCCTGAAGATCGTGGTGGACAAGTGCGGCATGCCGCGCGCCGACTTCGTCGCCCGCTTCCCGGGTAACGAAACCAACCTCGAGTGGATCGACACGATCATCGCCGACAGCAAGCCGTACAGCGTCACCGTCGAGCGCAATGTGCCGGCCGTGCGTGAACTGCAGCAAAAGCTGATCGACCTGCAGTTGCGCGTGGTGCTGCCGCTGAAGGAGCTCAAGGACGTCAACCGCAAGATGAGCGAGGGCGAGAAGCGCGCCCGCGAAGCCAAGCGCGAGATGACCGAGGCCAACCTGCGCCTGGTGATCTCGATCGCCAAGAAATACACCAATCGCGGCCTGCAGTTCCTCGATCTGATCCAGGAAGGCAACATCGGGCTGATGAAGGCGGTGGACAAGTTCGARTCCCGYCGCGGCTWCAAGTTCTCGACCTACGCCACGTGGTGGATCCGCCAGGCCATCACCCGTTCGATCGCCGATCAGGCGCGCACCATCCGTATCCCGGTGCACATGATCGAAACGATCAACAAGATGAACCGCATCTCGCGCCAGATCCTGCAGGAAACCGGCAACGAACCGGATCCGGCAACGCTGGCCGAGAAGATGGAGATGCCGGAAGACAAGATCCGCAAGATCATGAAGATCGCGAAGGAGCCGATCTCCATGGAAACGCCGATCGGCGACGACGACGACTCCCATCTGGGCGACTTCATCGAAGACACCAACACGCTGGCCCCGGCCGAAGCAGCGCTGCACGGCTCCATGCGCGACGTCGTCAAGGACGTGCTGGACTCGCTCACGCCGCGCGAAGCCAAGGTGCTGCGCATGCGTTTCGGCATCGAAATGAGCACCGATCACACGCTGGAAGAAGTCGGCAAGCAGTTCGACGTCACCCGCGAACGGATCCGCCAGATAGAAGCCAAGGCACTGCGAAAGCTGCGCCATCCGAGCCGCTCTGATAAGCTTAAGAGTTTCCTCGAAGGTAGTTGATCGGTATCATGCCGGTCTGACTTTCCTGGGCCTCTAGCTCATGCCTGGTTAGAGCAGCGGACTCATAATCCGTTGGTGCCGTGTTCGACTCACGGGAGGCCCACCATTATTGAGAAAAGCCCCGCAGGTTTCTGCGGGGCTTTTTCTTTTCTGCGATGGCCTCGGCGCGTGCTCCGCCGATCCTTGCCATGCGAGCATTCAAAGCTTCTGCACGGCAGCCAGGTCGAATATCTTCGCCCAGCGCAACGCCTCCTTCCGATTCGCCATCGGTATATTCCAGCCGCCTTGCGCATTGTGTTCCAGACGCAATGCAAGCTTCCATTCGCCGCCGTTCTCCAGCGCGCTGGCGCCCGCGATATCCGCAAAAATAAACTTCGTCTGCTGGCCGTCGACGTCCAGTGCGCCACGTTTGCGCTCAGGGTCCACACGGACCTTTCCCCACGATCCCTCCAGCGACAGGATGCGTTCCCCTTTGACCGTCACGCCGTGGATCGCGCGATAGCGGCGCACCAGGCTTGCGACGAATGCAGCAAGCAGTGCCGCGCAGAACACGACGGCAGCGGTACCGGCGAGCCAGCCAAAGGCGGCGGCTACCGTTGCGTAGAGACGGACCGCGCCGTAGATGAGGGCACCGATCAATGCCAGGCCGGCGATGATGAATGGCACGTCTTTTCCTTTAAAAAAATGGAAATGAATTAACCGGCCCGCCTATGGCGCCGGATTGGATGGCCGCTGCGGCGTGACCAATGTACCGAAGGTGTTGCCCATGCGGTGGCTTGTCACCGAATAGTTGAACAGCCCCAGTGCATTGGAGGGGCGTTCCACGATGGCTTCGGATGCCAGCTTCCGGTCAGAGGGCGGCTCGCCCGGGCCGGGCTTGGGAATCAGCTTTTGCGTCAGGCAGGTAAACGACGGGGCCCGCACGCCATCGACTTCGACCTCGACACAACTCGCCGCGGCATCCCCCATCGGTGGGGGCGCCTCCGAAGCGAGCAGGGAGCCGGCCGTCCCAAGGCTACCCACGGTCATTGCCGCAACTGCCAGCCACTTGCCCATTTCGTGCTCCGTCATCGTTGCTCGCCAAAAACGGCATTGGCGATATGCCTGAAGTGTAGCGCCGCCTTTCAGACCGCGCGGCACGTAATTTCCTATCCGCGAACACCTGCCTTTAAAGCGCATCGCCAACGCCCGCCTGCGCGCATGAAGCTTTCGTGACAAACGACAGTCGCCGCGCGGGCCGTTCGTCTAACCATTCGTACGCGGCGCTGAAATGATGACCGCTCATCATGGCCTCGCGGATGCGATCGCATGCGACTTGCCTCTGGTGGGGGCGCCGGCGCAAGGGAACGACGGCAATTGTTTCGCAAGGAATTGAGTAAACACATGCAAGGCAAGAACAAGAAAGAAGCGTCCGGGCGCTGGAGGGCGGTGTGTCTCGCGATACTGGGACTAGGGGCGCAGGGAACAGCCATGGCGCAGGCTACGGCCGATGCAGCGGCGGAGGCGCCGGCACCTGCCGTACAGCCCGAAGCGGAACGCCGCGTCGACATCAATGAGTACATCGTGCGTGGGAACACGGTGCTGGACGCACGCTCGATCGAGCGCGCGGTGACGCCTTACCTCGGCCCCAAACGCACCATGAAGGATATCGAGGGCGCGCGCGATGCCTTGCTCGCGGCTTACCAGGCCAAGGGTTTCCAGTCGGTGTACGTGGACCTGCCCGAGCAGCAGGCTGTCGGCGGCGTGGTCTTCCTGCAGGTGAGCGAGACCAAGGTGGGGCGCGTGCGCGTGGTTGGCGCGCAATACAACTCGCCGGTGGAGGTGCGTGAGCAGGTGCCCGCGCTGGCGGAGGGCGCGGTGCCGGATTTCAACCAGGCGCAGACGGAGCTGACCGCGCTGAACCGCGGCGGGAACCGGCAGGTGATGCCGCTGGTCCGGCAGGGCACGCTGCCCGGCACGATGGACGTGGATCTCAAGGTCGACGACAGCAGCCCGTGGCGGGCGAGCGTCGGCCTGAACAACGACTACAGCGCGGACACGAAACAGCTGCGGGCCACGGCTTCGCTTGGCCACGACAATCTCTGGCAACTTGGCCACAGCGCATCGGTCAGCTTCTTTGGCGCGCCGCAGGACCTGAACCAGACGCAGGTGTGGTCGGGCTCTTATGTGGCGCCGCTGCGTGGGACCAACTGGGGCGTCGAGGCTTCTGGCTACAAGTCGGACAGCAACGTCGCGACGGTGGGCGGCACGAACGTACTGGGCAAGGGCTATGCGGTCGGCGTGAAGGCGACCTACACCGTGCCGAACACCGGCGCGTGGTGGCACGCGTTCAGCGCGGGCGTGGACTTCAAGGACAACGAGGAGGTCACGCGCCTGGGCAGCAGCGGCGACACCGTGCCGCTCAAATACGCGCCGATCACCCTGGGCTATTCGGGCTTCGGGCAGACGGAACGCGGCAGCTTTGGCCTGAACCTGTCGCTGGTCGCGGGCACGCGCAGTTTCCTCGGCTATGGCAGCACGGCGCAGCAATTCGACTACAAGCGCTACAAGGCTTCGCCGAGCTTCATGGTGCTCAAGGGCGATACCAATGGCACGTACACCTTTGCGGGGAACGCGCAACTGGGATGGCGCCTGGCTGCCCAGATCACGGATTCCCCGCTGGTGTCGAACGAGCAGATCGCCGCCGGCGGCATGAATTCCGTGCGCGCCTACCTGTCGGCCGAAACCACGGGTGACTACGGCGTGGTCGGTTCCGTCGAGATGCGCACGCCGCCGCTCACGTTCTTTACCTCCGTGGTCGAGAACTGGCGCGCCTATTTGTTCGCCGATGCCGGCCAGGTGCGCCTGCGCGATCCGTTGCCCGAGCAGCAGAGCAATTTCTCGCTCGCCTCGGTGGGCATGGGCACCACCTTCCGCCTCGGCCAGAAAGTCACCGGGCGCCTGGACCTGGGCTATCCGCTGAAGGCCGGGCCACGCACGGAGCGCGGCGACCCGCGGGTGAATTTCAGCGTCACCGCGAGCTACTGACCTTCGCTCCAGCCTCTTTTACATCCATTCCTTACGAGCTAACCGAGAACCACTGTCATGCGACGCATCCTTTTGCTCGTGCTCACGCTGCTGAGCACACTACTGCCTGACCTGGCCCATGCCTGGTGGCAGCCCGACTGGGCTTACCGCAAGCCGGTCACGATCGATGCCGGCCCCAAGGGCGGGGCGATCGGCGGCGACGCGGGCCGTACTCCGGTGCTGCTGCGCCTGCATACCGGCAACTTCAGTTTCGAAGGCGTGAGCGAGACCGGCGCCGACCTGCGCTTCGTCGCGGCGGACGACAAGACGGTGCTCAACCACCAGATCGAACAGTTCGATCCGCTGCTGGGCATCGCGCTGGTCTGGGTCGATGTGCCGGCGGTATCGGCGGGCGGCCCGCAGCAGTTGTGGATGTACTACGGCAATGCCAAGGCGCCGGCATCGGGCAATGGCCAGCGGACCTTCGACCCGGACTACACCCTCGTCTATCACTTTGCCGAGGGCAGCGTGCCGGCGCGCGATACCACGGCTTATGGCAACCATAGCCAGACCGCCGTGGTGAGCATCGATGGCACGGTCATCGGCAAGGGCGCGCAGCTCGGCGCCGCGCCGCTGGTGCTGCCGTCGTCTCCTTCGCTGGCGCTGGCCGCCGGCGCGCAGTTCGGCTTTTCCGCATGGGTACGCCCCGAGAAGCTTGGGCCGCTGCAAGTCATCTAYGCCCGCCGCGATGGCGCGGGCGAACTCGTCATCGGCATCGACCAGGGCGTGCCCTTTGTGCAGGTCAACGGCCAACGCAGCAATCCCGGCCAGCCCGTGCAGGCCGGACAGTGGTCGCACCTGGCGGTCAAGTCCGATGGCAAGAGCGTGGCCCTCTATGTCGGCGGACGCCCCGCCGCGTCGCTGGCGGCCAGCCTGCCGGCCTTGAACACGCCGGCCTCGCTGGGTGCCGACACGGCTGCCGGCTCCGCACTGGCCCCTTTCACCGGCGCCATCGATGAAGTGCGCCTGTCCAAGATCGCACGCCCGGATGCGCTGATCCTGGCGGACGCCGTATCGCAGGGCGCCGAGTCGCGGCTTGCCGTATTCGGTGCCGACGAGCAGCAGGCCGGCAAGAGCCACTTCGGCTTCATCCTGGCGGCCATGCCGCTCGACGCGTGGATCGTGGTGGGCCTGCTCGGCATCATGATGGCGCTGTCGTGGGCCATCATGATCAGCAAGGGCCGCAGCTTCGGTGCGAACTCGCGCGCCAATGCCGCGTTCATGGTGCACTTCCGCCAGGCGTCCGGCGCGCCGCTGGACCAACTGGCCAAGAGCAACCGGATCCCCGAGGACGTCAAGGCGGATTCGTCGCTGTGGCGCCTGTATGAAATGGCGGTCGAGGAAATGCACCGCCGCCATCAGATGGGCTACGACCTCAATGCGGTTTCCGATGCCACCATCAGCGCGATCCGCGCGGCGATGGATGGCGTGATGGTGCGCGAGAGCGAACGCATGGCGGCCCGCATGAACTGGCTGTCGACCACCATCGAGGGCGCGCCGTACGTCGGCCTGTTCGGCACGGTGATCGGGATCATGCTGGTATTCGTCGTGGCGGCCATGGCCGGCGCGGTGGATATCAACTCGGTGGCGCCGGGCATGGCCGCGGCCTTGCTGTGTACCGCCGCCGGCCTGGGCGTCGCGATTCCCGCGCTGTTCGGCTACAACTGGCTGGCCTCTCGTTCGGATTCGATCGGCGCCGACATGGCGGTGTTCGTGGATGAGTTCGCCACGCGCCTGGCCGAAGAGCAGGGCGAGGGACGTCGCGTCCCCGCTGCCCTGCACCGGGCTTAAGGGGAGCGCGCGGCCATGGCATACGCAGCCAAGTTCGGCACCAAGAAGCGCTCGAGCGGCATCAACATCACTCCCTTCGTCGATGTGCTGCTGGTGGTGCTGGTGATTTTTATCCTGACCAGCAATGCCAGCATCCCGGGCATCAAGGTGGACCTGCCCAAGGCTAGTTCGTCGGTCGCGCTGGAGAAGCCCAAGACCAAGGCCATCACGATCGACAACGCGGGCCAGGTGTTCCTCGATGCCTATCCGGTGACGCTGCYGGAACTGGAGGAGCGCCTGCGCACGGAGAAGGCCCTGACACCGGATTTCCCCGTGATCGTGCGTGGCGATGCCGCCGTGCAGTACGCGAAGGTCGTGGAGGTGCTGGACCTGCTCAGGCGCATCGACCTGAACCAGATCGGCCTCGTCACCGGCAAGCCGGCGTGAGGAGAGTCGGGTGAAACATCGCGATCCAACTCCTCGCCCCCGGCAGCGCGCGGCCGCCCTGTGGCGCCGCTGGGGCGGGCTGCTCATCGGCGCGCTGGTGATCGTCGGGCTGGCTGTGCTGGTCTGGCGCCTGCTGTCCGATACGGCCAGCACCAGGCGCGAGGTGGCCGCCACGCCGATGCTGGTGCTGCCACCGCCGCCGCCTCCGCCGCCCGAACCCGAGAAGCTGCCCGAACCGGAGCCGGAGAAGATCAAGCCGGAAGTGGTCGAGCCCAAACCGGCGGACCCTCAGGAAGCGCCGAAGGACGACGCGCCGCCAAGCCCGTCGAAGGACCTCGGCGACCCGGTCACGATCGACGGCGCGGCGCAAGCCGGCACGGACGCTTTCGGCATCCAGGCCGGGAGCGGCGGCGGCATGACCGGCGGCGGTGGCGGACTCGGCAGCCGGTCCTATGCGAGCTATGTCTCGAATGCCTTGCAGCAGGCGTTCGCGCGCGACCAGCGTACCCGGCAACTGGCGTTCGAGGATATCCGCATCGATCTGTGGCTGGACGCCGACGGCAAGGCGACGCGCGCGCAACTGGTGCGCGGCACCGGCAACGCGCAGACCGACGAAGCCGTGCTGGCCATGGTGCGCGATTTCCGGGCCGACGAGCGGCCGCCGGCTTCGCTGCGCTTTCCGATGCGTATGTCGATCAAGGGGCGCCGGCCGTGACGATGCCCGAGGCACGTCGCCGCCTGTCCCACCTATCCCATCCCATTCTCTTGAACGAACCGATGAACCATCCAGCAATCCCCCAGCGACATCTGGGCCGTGGTGCAGCGTGGCAGACGCACGAAACAAAGGGCCGCTCCTCACACCAGGCGGCGCCCATACGCAAGACGCAGGTCCTGGCCGCGGCCATGGCGATCGCATTGCTGACGGCGAGCGGCGCGGGCCACGCGCAAGCCGCGGCGCCCGGCGACACCTCCATGGTCAGGCTGATCCGCAGCCTGATCCAGAGCGGCGCGCTGAACAAGGACGCCGGCGAGGCGCTGCTGGCCCAGGCCCAGACCGAGGCGATCGCTGCCCAGCAGGCGCAGCGCGTGGCGTCGGTGGCGCCGGCCGCTACCGCCGGCGGCATGCGCGTGGAGCCGGGCGATGTGCGTGTGCCCTATATCTCGGACACGGTCCGCGACCAGATCCGCGACGAGGTCAAGGGGCAGGTCATGGCCCAGGCGCAGGCCGAGGGCTGGGCGGCTCCGAACGAGACGCCGGAGTGGACCAAGCGCATCCGCATCGAAGGCGATGTGCGCGTGCGCGACGAATCGCGCTTCTACTCCAGCAACAACACCGATAGTGCCATCGACTGGTCGGCGATCAACCAGGGCCCGGGCTTCGACGTCAACCCGAACACCAACCTGTCGCTGCCGCCGCTGCTCAACACGCGCCAGAACCGCGTGAGCCTGCTGCGCGCCCGTGCGAGGTTCGGCGTCTACGCCGATATTTCCGAGAGCACCCGTGCGGGCATCCGCATCGCGACCGGCAATGACGACAGCCCCGTGTCCACCAACCAGACGCTTGGCGGCGGCCTTGCCAAGAAGAACGTGTGGCTCGACCAGGGCTGGCTGTCATACCGGCCGGCGGAATGGGTCAACCTGACCGCTGGCCGCTTCGGCAACCCGTTCGTGTCGTCCGACCTGCTGTTCTCGAACGACCTGAATTTCGACGGCCTGGCGGCGCAGTTCGACAAGGCGCTGCCCAACAGGGACGTGGCGTTGTTCGGCACCCTCGGCCTGGTTCCGCTCGAATACTCCTCGGACAACTTCCCGAGCCGCAGCCAGAACAAGGCGAGCAGCGAGAAGAAGTGGCTGCTGGGCGCGCAGATCGGCGCCAGTTGGAAGGTCAACAACGACAACCGCCTGCGCGGAGCGCTGGCGTATTACGACTTCCGCAATGTCAGCGGCGAAGTGTCCCAGCCTTGCGCCTTGTACGCTGGCGCCGACAGCTGCAGCACGGACTGGGCGCGGCCGGCCTTCATGCAGAAGGGCAACACGTTGATGCTGTTGCGCAATATCGCGCTCAACCCGCTGGATCCGGCCGGCACGCCGCAGCCCCAGTACGTGGGCCTGGCTTCCAAGTTCCAGTTGCTCGACCTGAACTTCCGCTGGGAAACCAAGGTGGCCGGCAGCCTYGGCCTGCGCATGGATGCGAACTACGTCCGCAACCTGGCGTACGACGAGAACGGCATGTTCACGCGCGCCAACGGCGGCATCGTCAACAACTTCGGCGGCAGCGGCGGCACCAATCGCGCCGACTTCAAGAGCGGCGGCAACGCCTACATGTTCCAGGCCACGCTGGGCAAGCCCGTTACCGTTGCCAGGGGCGACTGGAACCTGCTGCTTGGCTACAAGCGCATCGAGCCGGATTCGATGCCGGACGGCTACAACGATTCGACTTTCCACCTGGGCGGCACCAACGCGCGCGGCTATTACGTGGGCGGCTCGTACGCTGTCGACAAGAACACCTGGTTCACCGGCCGCTGGACGTCGACCAAGGAAGTCTATGGCCCGCCGCTGGCAATCGATATCTTGCAGGTCGAGATCAACACGCGCTTCTAGGAGGGATACCGTGTCATCCACATCATGCCTCCGAGGCGCCTGGCGTCCGCTGGCGCTATGCGCCAGCCTCCTGATGGCGGGGGCAACCGCCCACGCCCAGCAGGCCCAGACCATGGAAGAGCGCTTGCGTGCGCAGCTGCGCATCACGACCACGCAATTGCAGCAGGCGCAGAACGAACTGGCTGCGCTCAAGGCCGGCGCGCCGCAGGGCGGCGGCGCCGTTGCGCCCGCCACGGATTCCGAGGCACTCCGGAAAGACCTGGAACGCACCCGCGCACAGCTCGCGGCCGAGCGCCAGGAGCGCGAAAGGCTGAGCGACAGGAACCAGCAAGGAAAGCAGCAGGCGCAAGCCATCGCGGAGAAGGCGAGCGCGCAGGTCGCCCAGTACCGCAACGCCTACGACGAGCTGCTGAAGCTGGCGCGCGCGGCGGAGGCCGAGCGCCAGCGGCTGACCGTCGAGGCCACGTCGCGGAACACGGCGATAGCCCGATGCGAGGCCAAGAACGCGCAGTTGTACGCCGTCGGGCAAGAGATCCTGCATGCGTATGAGACGGTCGATATCGGCGCGGTGATGATCGCTCGCCAGCCCTTTGCCGCGCAGAGCCGGGTCAAGTTCGAGCAGATCGCGCAGGAGTATGGCGACAAGCTCTACGAAGGGCGCTTCTCGGCCGCCGGCGCGGCTCAGGCCGCGCCGGCGGCGAGCGCCTCGACCGATGCCAGGGCGGCGACAGGCGCGCCGGAGGCTGCGCGCCCGTGACCCGCGAATCCAGCAGCAGCCCGTGCATCGCGGTGGCGCCGAGCCTGCTGTTGCTGGGGCGCGAGTGCTTTGTCATGTTGCTGCGCTGTAATGAGGAACGCACGGCTGTGCGTGGGCCGGGCGGCGCCGCCGGTTCCCGCGTCTGCGCGCCCGCGCGTCCGGAGAAAAGGGTACCTACGCAGATGAATCGATTGAAATTGCATGTCCAGGCCGTGCTGCCTCCGGTGCGTACGGCCATCGGCATCTTGCTGGCTTTCTGGCTGAGCGCGGCACCCGTGCAGGCGGCGGAACCCGCCGCCGCCCCTGTCGTGGCACGCCTCGGTACGATCACGGTAGGCCAGGACGATGTGGCTCGCTTGCTGCAGGGCTTGCCCGACGCGGACCGGGCCGCCGCCAGGAGCAACCGCGCGGGCATCGAGAGCTGGCTGCGCCAGCGCCTGGCCAGCGAAGCGCTGCTGCGCGAGGCGCAGGCCAAGGGATGGGCGGACCAGCCGGAGGTGAAGGCACGCGTGGACGCCGCCGTGCGCGAGATCTCCGCGCGGATCGTATCCACCACCTACCTGGAGTCGGTCACGCAGGTGCCGGCCGGCTATCCGTCCGAGGCCGAGGTCAAGGCGGCTTACGAAGAGGGCAAGGTGAACTTCCAGGTGCCAGCGACGTATCGCGTCGCGCAGATTTTCCTGGCAACCAAAGCCGGCGATGCGGCTGCCACCGCCAGGGTTCGCGATGAAGCGCGCAAGCTGGCCGGGCAGGCACGCCAGGGCGATTTCGCCGCCCTGGCCAAGCGCCATTCGCAGGATGCCCGCGGCGCGGAGCGCGGCGGCGAAGTCGGCACGCTGCCGCTGGCCCAGATGCTGCCGGAAGTGCGCGATGTTGTCGCCAGGCTCAAGGCCGGACAGGTCAGCGATCCGGTGCAATCGGACGCGGGCTTTCATGTGGTGAAGCTGCTGGATTCGCAGCCCGCCCGTACCGCGGCGCTGGACGAGATCAAGTCCCAGCTGGTGGCGGCGATGCGCCAGCAGCGCCAGCAGCAGCTTGTGCAGGCCTATCTTGCCAAACTCACGCAAGCGGGCACGTTGAGCATCGATACCGCCGCGCTGGACGCGGTGCTGCAGAAAGTGAACTGAAGCCGCGGGTCGGGGCGCATGTTGCCCCGGCCAGCCACCTATCCTCCTTCCCATTCAAGTTTCAGGAAATACCATGAACGCAAATGCCAACCAGGTTGAAGTCGCAGAAGACACCAAGCCCGCCCTGCTAATGGCGGCCACTTCCGACCAGGTCGCTGACGCCATCAAGGCCGCCGGATGCGCCGTGGCGGCCATCGAGCAGGACGGCGTGCCGCGCCTGCACAGTGCCAGCCACGGGGTCGGCTTCCAGGTCCTGTGGGGCAATTCGGTAACGCCGGGCGAGTACCTGGACTTCACGCTGAGCTGCCCGCTGCGGGTGCAAGGTGGTGCCCTGCCCGAGGGCGTGCTTGGCGACTGGCATCGCGCAAAGCGCTTCGCACGCGTCGCGCAGCATGGCGAATTCCTGGTCCTGGAAATGGACGTGGTGATCYCCGGCGGCGTGGGCCCCGACTATCTCACCGTGGCGATGCAGCTGTGGATGCAGATGATGGGGCAGTTCTTCCTCCATCTGCGCAACTTCCAGCCCGCCGTGTCCGACGCGCCTGCAGACGGGCAAGCGCTGGACACCGGCGCCGCCGTGCTGGCGGAAGAGGAAACTGCCTCCCCGTGACGTTGCGCGCGATGGTGATCTGACGTACGGCCTGCCGTCAGCCGGGGCGGGCCGGTGCATCTCCAATGTTTCACCCAGCAGGCTTTTTGTATCGAGGTCGTCACGTCCTGGTGCCACGATGGCGATTTCAACATGGTGCCGGTGACTTGCCGACGCTTCGAGGTCCGGCACCTGGCGGACAAGGTCTGCGTGACATGTATCGAGGGGGCGCTGAGGGTGGAGCATCCGGCCGGCAACCGGGTGCTGCAGGCACGCCAGCAGACGGTCTATGACGATGTTGCCGCCGGCGGCGTTGCGCGGATCGAACCGGCTGGCGTTTCGGCATGGCGGAACGGTGAACTGGTGTTTAGCCAGGCGCGGCTGATCGATGTGCTTGACGAGATCAATCGCTACCGGCGCGGGCGTGTGGTGCTGATGAATGCTGCTGTGCGTGACAAGCCTGTGAGTGGGAGTGTTTTTATGGCGTCGCTGGATCTTGCGCTGGCTCAGTTGCAGCATACTTTTGATTTGCAGGTCAGGTTGTTGCTAGAAGCAATAAAACCCCGCCCCCAAACACCAATCTGCACCAGCAGCCAGCAGCGCGGATGAGCAGCGCGACGCGCCGCTCAACCGCGACCGCAAGGGCCTCAACAGCAACGACATCTGGATCGACTGCCGCGCGCTGGCGCAAGTGTGGGTACGGGCCTGATGCGCATGGCATATGAAGTTTCTGTGACAAACGACATCTCCGGCCAGTGAGTTCCGTCTCAGTATGACGGCGTGCGGACCCTCGCAGCCGCGCGTATGCCATGACGACAGACAGGAACTCCGATGTATTCCCCCATTGATCCAAGCCGGCAGTCCAGCCCCGTCGCCCGCAAGCGGGACGCGCCGCGGCAGTTCTGGCGGCGCCTGCTCCGTACCCTGGGGCTGGTGGGCCTGGGCGCGGTGTCCTCCGCCTCCGGGCAGGCGCCCGCRCAGCCGTTTCCGCAGCACTGGATGCGCTATGCGCAACTGGCCAGCACGCAGTTGCAGGCGCGGCTGGACGACCATGCCGACGCGGCGGCGCTGCGCTTGCAAGGCTGGATGCAGGATCGCTTGCTGCCGCGGCAGGCCGCACCGCACCCGGCCGCGTCGTTGGTGATGCGCGTATGGCTGGCGCCCAGCGGCCGGGTCGAGCGCGTGGAGTTCGACTCGCTGGGCAATGCGCAGGCCGATGCGGACTTGCGCGCCGTGCTGATGACGCAGGCCTTGTCCGAGCCGCCGCCGCCGGATATGCGCCAGCCGATGGTGATGGAGCTTGCGCTGGATTTCCCAACGGCCAGTTGACGTGGCGGACGCTTTCGAACCAGGCCGCAGCCGCGCCATGCGTTGCGCGCTGGCGGCTGCCTCGGCGGCGCTCCTGTTTGTGCTGGCGACCGGCACCGCCGGATGCGCGCCGCTGCAGGCGGCACCCGATTTCTCGCGGCTGGTTCGGGAGAATGGCCCGGCCGTGGTCAACATCGGCGTCGCGCGCGAGGCGTCGCCCGCGCGTCTTTACGCCGATCCGCCGCGCGGGCGTTCCGCCGGCGTCGTGCCGCGCCAGGACAACGTCGACGAGACCAGCCTGGGCTCCGGCTTTATCCTCAGCGGCGACGGCTACATCCTCACCAACGCGCACGTGGTCGCGCGCGGCACGCAGGTCAGCGTGAAGCTGACCGACCGGCGCGAGTTCAAGGCGCGGCTGGTCGGGCTGGATACCGTGGCCGATGTGGCCTTGCTCAAGATCGACGCGACCGGCCTGCCGACGGTGAAGATCGGCGATCCCGCCAGTGTCGAGGTCGGCAACTGGGCACTGGCCATCGGCTCGCCCTATGGCTTTTCCAACTCGGTCACGGCCGGCATCGTCAGCGCCAAGGGCAGGGTGCTGCCGGGCGCCGAGTACATGCCCTTCCTGCAGACCGACGTACCGGTCAATCCCGGCAACTCCGGCGGGCCGCTGTTCAACCTGAAGGGTGAAGTGATCGGCATCAACTCCCGCATCTACAGCCGCAGCGGCGGCTACCAGGGCTTGTCGTTCGCCATCCCGATCGATGTGGCCATGCGCATCAAGGACCAGTTGCAGAGCAAGGGCGCGGTCACGCGGGGCCGCATTGGGGTGGCGGTGCAGGAGGTCACGCAGGCCCTGGCCGATTCGTTCCGCCTGCCGCGCCCGGCGGGGTCGCTGGTGAGCTATGTGCAGCCGGGCGGCGCCGCCAACCRGGCCGGTGTGAAACCGGGCGACGTGATCCTGCAGGTGGGCCCGCGCGACGTCGCGCAGTCCGCCGATGCGCTGATCTTTATCGCGGACCTGCCGCCTGGCGCGGCAACGCCGTTCAGGATCTGGCGGGAACGTGCATCGCTGGTGCTGCATGTGACGCCCGATCGCTTCGACGCGCCCAGGGTCGCACAGGTTGCCGCGCCGGGCCATGCGCCGCTGGGCATGATGGTCAGGCCGCTGTGGCCGCAGGAGCGGCAGGTGCTGCGCATCGATGGCGGCCTGCTGGTGCAGCGCGTGAACGCGGCAGCATTGCGCGCGGGCGTGAACACCGGCGACGTGATCCTCGCGCTCAACGGCCAGCCGGTCGACAGCGTGGAGGCGCTGGCCGAAGAAGTGAGCGCGACGGAAGGCGCGGTGGCGCTGCTGGTCCAGCGTGGCAGCGCGCGGCTCTTTATCGCCATCGAGACGCAGCAGCCGTCCGRCGCCGGGCAAGAGGAGTGAGCCATGTCACGGCAATCCTTGCCATGGAGTCACGGCGGCGTCACATTGGATCCCTACGATGCGGACCGGTATGTGGTCGGGCGGTGCGTCCGGCCCCGCATGGATTCCTCAACGGACAGGGCATTGGATCGTGATGGCAAGCTTGGTCGCATCCCCCGGTGCGCGTGCACTGGTCTGCTATATGGCGGTCCTGGCTCTGAGCCTCGCCGGCCAGCAGGTCCACGCCGGGCAGCCCGCCACGGAGATGGCATTCGACCTGCCGGCCCAGCCATTGAAGCAGGCGCTGGCGCAATACGATGCGCAGACCAGCCTATCCGTTTTCTTTTCCTCCGAGCTTGCTGCGGGGCGAACCTCGAATGCCGTTCACGGGAGCTACAGCCCGGAGGCGGCGCTGCGCAAATTGCTGGAGGGCACGGGACTGAACGTGCAGGCAACGGCGGCCGATGCCTTCGTGCTGGTGCCCGGCGCGCCCAACCCGGACATGGCCGTGGCCCAGCCAGCGGCCAGTGCCCAGCGGCAATACGAAGGCACGGTGCAGTCGCAGATCTACCAGGCGCTGTGCGCGCGTACCGCCCTTGCGCTCGGGGATTACCGGCTGGCGCTCTATGTGCAGATCAACGCGTCCGGCCATGTGCAGCGCGTGCGTCTGCTGGACACCACGGGAGACAAGGCACGCGATGCGGCCATTGTCGAAACCGTTGAGCGCGTCGACCTGGGCCAGCCGCCGGCGGACCCGGCAAAAGCATTCGTGCTGCTGGTCAAGCCCGTCCGCTGCGATACGGCAGCGGCGCAGTCCGGACCGTGCAGGCTCCCCTGCGGCCGGCAGGCGAGCCGATAGATGAGCCGATAGATGAGCGACTCCAGCCGTTCGACCTTGCGCGACCTTCTGGCCCAGCGCTACGAGGACCTCAAACGCCGCCTGACGTGGCGGCTGGGTTCGGCCGAACTCGCCAGCGACGCGTTGCACGACACCTGGGTACACCTGGAAGAACGCAATGAACAGGGCGAGCCGGTCAAGAGCCCCGCCGCCTACCTGATGCGCATGGCCACCAACCTGGCGCTGGATCGGCTGCAGCGTGACCGCCGCTACATGAGCGCGGAAGAAGTGGAGACGCTGATGGCCGAGATCGCCGACCCGGCCCCGGGCCCGGCGCAGACCGTGGCCGCACGCGACGAGGTGGAAGCGGTGGCCCGTCTCATCGAGAGCATGCCGCCGCGGCGGCGGGCCATCTTCCTCGCGGTGCGCGTCGATGAACTGTCGAACCAGGAGGCCGCGGTGCGCTTCGGCGTGTCGCCGCGCCTGATCGGGCTGGAGCTGAAACGGGCGCATGAATACTGCATGGCGCACCTGCCCAAGCATGGATGAAAAAAAGCATGCCGATCTGTTGCTTCCCAACCGTCTTGTCTATGTGTGCAGGCAAACCACGGTGGCGGCTCGCTTGATGCCATGATACGAACGATGAATCTTCCGGGACAACAGGACAGGGCGCTGGATGCGGTCGAGCGGCAGGCGCTGGCCTGGGTGCGCCGCGCGGCGGCGGGCGAGATGACGCCGGCCGACGGCGCGGCGCTCAGGCGCTGGTGCATGGCGGACCCCGCGCACAGGGCTGCGTTTGCCGTGGCACGGCAGCGATGGGAGCAACTGGGCGAGGCCAGCCATCTGGTGGTGGGGCGCAACCCGGCCAGCCGGCGCATTGCCGGGACGCGGCGCGCGCCGGACTGGCAGCGGCGCGCATTCCTCGGCGGCGCCATGAGCGCGGCGGCAGCGGCGGCGACGGTGGCCGTCGTCCAGCCGCCGCTGGGCCTGTGGCCTTCCGTGGAGGAGATGCGGGCGGACTACCGCACCGCGACCGGCGAGCAACGCCGGCTGGCTCTGGCCGAGGACGTCACCGTCGAGCTGAATACGCGCACCAGTATTGCCGTGCGCTCCGGAGCGGGGCGCGTGCAGGGCATCGACCTGATCTCTGGCGAAGCCGCTGTCGATACCCTGAATGCGCCGCGGCCGTTCGCGGTCGTCGCCGGGACGGGGCGCGCGTTTGCGCAGGGCGCCAGGTTCGAAGTGCGGGTCACGCCTGCCGGTGTGTGCGTGACGTGCGTCGAGGGGACGGTGCAGGTGGCGCATGCCGCGGGTGTCGCGACGCTGAGCGGCAAGCAGCAACTCACCTACGATAGTGCTGCGCTCGGACGGATTGTGCGTGTCGATCCGACGTGGATGCCGGCTTGGCGGGATGGCTACCTGCGGTTTGCCGATGCGCCGTTGCGTGAGGTGGTTGAGGAGATTAATCGGTATCGGCCGGGGAGGGTGGTGTTGCTTGATAAGCAGGTGGCGGCCAGGCATGTGACGGGGCGTTTTCAGATCCGGTCGCTTGATAAGGCTATTGCGCAGATGCAGCGGTCGTTGGGGTTGGAGGTGAGGTCGTTGCCTGGGGGGATTGTGTTGCTTAGTTAGGTGTTTTGTTTGGGGTTTTTGGTTGCTGCTGGTGTGGGTGGGCGGGGTTTTATTGCTTGTAGCTGCTGTCGCGGCTGTACGTAGTTGGCCGTTTTCGCACACGGAGGTGTCACTTTTCTTTACTCGTAAAGAAAAGTAACCAAAAGAAAGCGATCCTTGCAGGAGGCTGGCGTGTCGGGGTTGCGTAGCCCAATGGTTTCGTCGTCAGGCCCCGGGTTCTAACAGACCAGGAGGCTGGCGTGTCGGGGTTGCGTAGCCCAATGGTTTCGTCGTCAGGCCCCGGGTTCTAACAGACTCGTG